>JAKSCG010000141.1 GCA_022360715.1 Halanaerobiales bacterium | reverse complement strand
TATTAATATATCCCTTCATATTATTCACCATTTTAAGAATTAATAGCAATTGATCCAGTGAATACTCTTCAGCCTGTCGTTTCATTTGCACAATGAAGTCAGAATTAACCAGTTGATCTTCCAGACCCTGTTTCAACAGTATTAGATCACGATACCAGCTGACCAACAGATCAAAGAGGGAAAAGGCTTTAAAATCCGGGTTACTAAGCAACTTTGATACCCGATCTACCTCCTGAAAAATATCTACAGTGCTACTCTCCGGTAAATTACCCAAAAACTCCAATAAAGAATACCGCAAAGCAAGGAATTCTTGATTGTCGGCTAAATTGAGGGCCTGGCCCAGGCTACCATCAGCCAGGCGTGCCAGCAGGGAAACCTTTTCTTGCGGTAATCCCCTTTTTTCCAGTTCTTCTTGAATAATCTGTTCCGGGATAACCGACAGATAGATCTTCTGACAACGGGATAGTAAAGTAGGAAGCATCTTCCCATAATTTACCTGATTAGCCAGCAGAATCATAACGGCATATTCCGGAGGTTCTTCCAATGTCTTTAAAAGGCTGTTAGCTGCCTGTGGTGTCATCAAATCAGCCTGGTCAATTATATATATTTTATACTCACTTTCCAGCGGTTTATAGGCTAATTCTTGCTGCATTTCCCGGATCTGTTCAATTTTTATTGAATCTCCCTCACCCACTTCCAATAACTTGAGGTCAGGGTGATTAAAATGGCTGATCTTCCTACAGGATAAACAACTGTCACAACCATCAGTCCGGTTATTGTCACAGTTAAGAGCCCTGGCAAATTCCAGGGCCAGGGTTCTCTTCCCCACACCTTCCTTACCAATAAACAGATAAGCATGGTGGATCCTTCCTGTTGAAAGTTCATCCTGAAGAACCCTTACAGCCGCATGCTGACCAACCAGTTTTTTCAAACTCATTGCTCGACTCCTTTACTATCAACAATATGAAGTATTTATGTTAAATCTTTAGAAACTGCTCGACATCAATAATAAACACAGTTGCTCCGCCAATTTGCACCTGCATCGGAAAGGAATAATAACTCTCTAAAGAATTGGCAATGGGGGACATCGGTGCTATCGTCTTTTTACGGGATTTACAATTTTCCTTAATAATGTCAAGTAATTGCTCAACATGTTGATTGTCAGTACCAATAATAAAGGTAGTATTCCCTTCCCGTAAGAATCCACCGGTACTGGCCATTTTTGTTGCCTTAAAACCCTCCTTATTCAGAACATCAAGCAAAATATGGGCATCATGATCATGGACAATAGCAATCATCATCTTCATCTGCTCATTTCTCCCTTCTTTGTTCTTAATAATCGCCTTTTTCAATAATCCGGTCCTGAATTACTTTAAATACCTCCTGATTAATCTCTTCAATTGATTTAATCCGTTCATTTTCAAAACAGTTAATTATAACCCAATTATATTTACGAGCAATCCAGCAAGCATTTTGATAGGTATTTATTAAATAATCCAGGTCTTGTTCATGAATATCACGCTCTTGCTCCCGACGGTTATCCATCAATCGACAACTCTGTTCTGGTGGCATATTTAAAAATAACACTAAATCAGGGATCGGCAATAACAGTTTATTAAACTCCAGATCCCATAACCAGTCAAGAAACTCCTCTCGCTTCTCAATACTAGCTATTTTCGAGGCTTGATGAACCATATTAGAAGTTGTATAGCGATCCGCAATGATAATACTTCCCTTTTTCAGCAAATTCTTCCATTTGTTATGATAAGAGGCATACCGATCTACCGCATAAAAGGTTGAAGCAGCATAAGAGTTGACATCGTCAGGTTTTTTCCCAAATTCACCGTTTAAATACATCTTAACCAGAGCTGACGAAGGGCTTTCATAATCAGGAAACTTAATTTGATGGACATTGGTTTGGAGTCTGCTCAATTTTTCATATATTTTAGCCGCCTGAGTAGTTTTTCCGCTAGCATCTGTTCCCGCTTCGATTACGATTAATTTTCCATTCATAAACCAATCCCCTATAGCAAAAGATATTGTTTTTGTTCTATCTTTTATATATTCGATATATATATAAAAATCCCTGCAAAATAAACGTTAGTTAGACAACACAATAGCATAAGCAGTGTCATTATTGGATAAAATAAGTAAGAAGCAGCTCGAACAGAAAAGTAAAAAAGGAGTATCAGCTAATGAAACCGCCTACCAGACGCAAAAAAGAAAAAAACAAAGTAGACCAGCATGAATTCCTGGTCGCCTGGTCTACCGGGATGAATGACCATCAAATTGCCAAAAAATTGGGTGTATCCTTAACAACAGTAAGAGCAGTCAAAGCCGATCTTTTTGAGGAAGATAAAATTAATTAAGCCGATCAATATATCTTCCGGCCTCAATTGCAGCTGCAGCCCCGGCCCCGGCCGAGGTAATGATCTGCCGGTAATCCGGATCCTGAACATCACCGGCCGCAAAGATCCCTTCTTTGTTGGTCATATATTTTCGATCAGTTACAATATAACCCTTTTTACTTAACTCCAACTCGTTTTTAAACAGGTCGGTATTGGGCAGATAGCCAATAGCTATAAAAAGGCCACGTACATCCTTTAGCTCTGTTTGGACACCATTTCGATTATTTTCAACTATAATTCCACTTAGTTTATTTTCCCCCAATAACTCCTTTACTTCCGAATCCCAAAGGATCTCTATTTTGGGATTGTTTTTTACCCGCTCAATCAGGATCTGCGTCCCTCTAAATTGGTCCCGGCGGTGGATAATATATACTTTAGCACAAAACTTAGTCAAGTAGTAGGCTTCCTCCAGGGCAACGTCACCACCACCAACCACTGCTACCACCTGCTCTTTAAAAAAGGCCCCATCACAGGTAGCACAATAGGATATCCCGCTCCCGATCAAGTCTCTTTCCCGGAGCAAACCCAGTTTACGGGGAGAAGCACCGGTAGATACTATTACCGTCTCCGTCTGATACTGGCCTCCGTCGGTTTGAATTAAATAAGGCTTTTGGGCAAACCTGACTTGCTCCACTACTTCATACACCAAGCGACCATTAAGTTTCTCCACCTGTTCGATCATCTTTTGCATTAGATCAAAACCATTTATCCCCTCTGGAAATCCCGGAAAATTTTCAATTTCAGAGGAGATCGTAATCTGTCCCCCCGGCTCCGGACCCATTAAGACTATCGGAGCCAGACCGGCCCTGGCCCCGTAAATGGCAGCAGTTAATCCCGCTGGCCCCCCTCCGATGATCACCAATTTTTCTTGCTGAAGCTCAGTCACAACAAACCCCTCCTTAAGAATACCAATTTATTAATTAATTCCTTTACCATCATATAATTCTTGCCGATTAAAAACTGTTAAATTCTTAACAAGAGCGAGTTTTAATCTTACTTGGCAACTCTCCTTCTATTTTTATTCTAACTAAATTGCTAATATTTTATTTAACCAAAGCAAGTTAAAAATCCTGCATAAACCTATTTAAAAACCAAAAAAGATGGCCCCTATGATCTTTGGACCATCTGTCATCAGTTATTTCCTTATATTATCTTGAAGATCCGCCAAATTTTAATCTATCGAGTAATTTGGGGCCTCTTTTGTAATATTTACGTCATGGGGATGGCTTTCCCTTAATCCGGCTGAAGTAATTTTGATAAACCTAGCTTTTTCTTTTAACTCTTTGATACTGGCAGCACCACAGTACCCCATCCCGGCCCTGACTCCGCCGATTAGCTGGTAAATCGTATCAGCGATTGACCCTTTATACGGGACCCGACCCTCAATTCCTTCCGGCACCAGTTTTTTGGCATGAGTCTGGCCCTGAAAATAACGGTCTTTGCTTCCTTCTTGCATTGCCCCGACCGAACCCATACCCCGATAAACCTTATAACTTCTACCTTTATAAATCTCGAACTCCCCGGGGCTTTCTTCCGTTCCGGCCAAAAGACCGCCCAGCATCACTGCATCTGCCCCGGCCGTTAAGGCCTTGACAATATCTCCCGAATATTTGATGCCGCCATCAGCAATAACCGGAATATCATATTCTTTTGCCTTATTCACACAATCATAAATTGCCGTGATCTGCGGAACACCAACTCCGGCCACCACCCTGGTTGTACAAATTGAACCCGGTCCGATCCCCACCTTGACCACATCTACACCGGCTTTAATTAAATCAGCGGTAGCTTCTGAAGTAGCTACATTTCCGGCAATAATTTGTAAATCGGGGAATTGATTTTTAATCTTCTCTACATTCCGCAAAACCCAAACAGAATGACCGTGAGCCGTATCCACCACTATCACATCAACCTCTGCTTCAACCAAAGCAGCTACCCTTTCCCTCGTATCTTCACTAATACCTACTGCTGCTCCAACAATCAACCTGCCTTGTTCGTCTTTGGCCGCATCAGGAAACTGTTCGGCTTTTTCAATATCTTTAATTGTAATTAAACCCTTTAAAACATTATTTTCATCGACCAGGGGTAATTTCTCAATCTTATGTTCCTGTAAAACCTCTTTAGCCTGATCAATGGTAGTACCGACAGGAGCAGTAACCAGTCCCCGGTCGGTCATTACCTCAGCGATTAAACGGTTATAATCTTTAACAAAGCGCAGATCCCTATTTGTAATGATCCCCACCAGCTTCTTTTCCCGGTCAACAATCGGAACCCCTGAGATCTTATACTTGGACATCAGGGCTTCGGCATCACTCAGAAGATTGTCCGGTGACAAGAAAAAAGGATCGACTATAACTCCACTTTCGGAGCGTTTTACCCGATCCACTTCTTCGGCCTGGCGTTTAATACTCATATTTTTATGAATAACCCCGATACCACCTTGCCTGGCCATCGCAATAGCCATTCTCGCTTCAGTAACCGTATCCATACCGGCACTGATAATTGGTATATTTAATGAGATATTTTTAGTCAGTCGGGTCCTGGTCGTAACGTCCCGCGGTAATACCTCTGATCTGGCAGGAATCAGTAAAACATCGTCAAATGTTAAGCCTTCTTTGACTAACTTATCCACTATTTTATAACCTCCTTTTTTAAATTTTGTCCGATAACTATCAGAAAATATTTTTATTATTTTAACAAACTGTCGAAGCAATGTCAAGCAGTTATTTGAAAATCTGCAAACCGCTTTTTTAAAAAGTTTAAACTGGATTTTTAATAACTAGTAAAATATGTTTCCGAAGTTTTTATAATAAAAAAGAAGGGTACCTAAGATTTAGAGAGTTTCTGTATAGTTCCCAGTTATCAGAATAGGGATTAGGATATAAGACTTTACAACTTATGGAGAAAGAGTATCCAAATACTATAAAATGGTCAATGATTTCAGCCAAAGGTAGTAAAAGAATTCAGCACCTGTACAAAAAAGCACTATTATAAACCGACATGAATGAATTTATACTTTTCCCAGTACTGAAATATCATAAAGTTTATGTCCAGTTTGAGCTCTTACTTTCCGCTTAAACAATCAGCAAACATAATCAATTTTCTTTATTATGGTGTCATCAAAATATGTATAGTTAATAAACCCATCGGGTCATAATATTCCATCAAACCCCTCTCTATTTCTAGAATGCGTTGTACATACAAATTTGACTATATATAACCATTAAAAAACAGGCTTCTCAGCCTGCTTTTGTTTGATTAGTGTGAAAAGACTATTCCCAACTGACTTCAAAACGATCAGCTATCGGTGGGATTGAATATCCTGAAGCATTTGTCAAATTAAATAAACTAGGTTCAATATAGGGTTGGAAGTGATATTTTTTTGTATTTGTTTCTCCAATATGCTCATTACCGTTATATATTTGAAATAGTCTCCAACCATTAGAATTATTACCGTAATTGGAGCGTCCCCATATTTTTACATATAGTTGATTCCATGATGGGTTTTCACCTACTTGAAAAGGATCTCTAACATAAATCGGTATTTTATGAACTTCTTCTTCTCTAGGAGCTTTAAAACCCAATGCATAGTTTTCATACCCTTCACCGGGACGCCAACTAGCAGTAGTCCAATTTATATCATTCATTGTTATTTCTACTATTCCGTCAACAGGAATGGCTATGTTTTCAACGACACCAAACCATAATGCTTTATTATTTTCCATATTTTCTTCTTGGCCAGAAAATCGTACTGCAACAACATAGAGTTTTGCATTTTCTGTTGAAGGTATGCTAAAAGTTATTATACCTTGTTCTTCAGCTATTTCTTTTTTTACACTTTGTGAAAAACTTGCATTATATTTTGGATATATAACTCTAGCTCCGGTATGGGTTATTTGATCATAATCAATTTTTTGGGATAAAATTTGGTTTAAAGATATTTGTGTTTGCAAACGACTAAAGTCATCCCAATTGATTACTACTTTTAAATTTCCTTTGCCTCGATCATCTAAATTATTGTTCCAACAACCCACAAGTAAAATTATGACCCCCAATAATACTAAAACTAATATTACTCTTTTCATAAGTAATTCTCTCCTTTCTATTTTTTAATTGATATTCTCGAGCTTTAAATTTGCATCATAATTAAACTATTTCGTATATTCTTACTATAACATATTTTACTATATATAACCATTAAAAAAAAACAGGCTTTTCATACATACAACGGCTCTTTTTCCAGTTTAGACTTAAGTTGGTTTATTTAGTGTACGCATTACTGTCATATGGGAAACCAAGTTCTACACATTTGTCAGCAATCAGGCGTACAACGCTGATGGCCTTTAGGAGGTTCATTGCACCAAATAGCAATGATATGGGTTTCAAGTTTTCCGTCAACTATGGGTTGTACAGGGGTGTTTGACTCTTTTTCCTATATAGAGAACCATCTAAACCGAATTTAGCAAATTGTTCTTACATTCTGGACAGTAGTTGTTGTTGTAATGTTATATTAGCTTGATCTGTATAAAGGATATTTAGTTTCTATATTGAATTAATTACAAGGACCTCTGAAGCTGAAATATTAACTAAATGGTTTATAAAGGAGGAAGATTGTTGCGAACAGAGCAGGAAGTTTTATCATGTTTGACAGCCTGGGCAGAGAATAATGAATTAGTTCGAGCTGCCGTCTTAACTAGTTCACGTGTTAGTCCTGATGCATCTATCGATTTTTTATCAGATTACGATATAGAATTATATGTCAACGATCTGAGGTTATTTAAAGAAAGTGATCAATGGCTAGACGTTTTTGGGCCTATTATGGTGCGGTGGCCATATAAACCACGCTCAACATTAAGTCCGGAGCGGATTACCAGATTAATTTTATTTAAAGATGGAGTCCGGATTGATTTTCAAATTACCGACAAACTGGAGATCGAAGCAACTGCATACGATCATGGTTACAGAATCCTTGTTGACAAAGACGGTATATTAGAGCATTTGGCTGAGCCAACCTATATGCAATACATAATCAACAAACCCGGTAGCGAAGAATATCAGACATTGGTTCACGAATTTTGGTGGGATGCCGTCTATGTACCCAAATACCTTTGGCGAGATGAGATGCCTTTTGCCAAATATATGCTTGACAATATTATCCGGTATTCTTTTTTACATCGGATTATTGAATGGTATATCGGAATGAAAAATGATTGGTCGGTAAGTGCCGGATTGTGTGGTAAAAAGTTCAAGCAATATCTTGAACGCAAAACATGGGAAGAGCTTGAATCAACATATGCCGGTGCCGGCATTGAAGAAAACTGGACTGCTTTCTTCAATACGCTTAACCTTTTTAGAAAAATAGCTAAGCAAGTTGGTAAAAGTCTCGATTATAACTATCCAGACAGATTAGATCAGGAAGTGACACAATACTGTCTTAAAATTAAAGAAACAAATCATAATTAGGGTGCAGGTTACGCTTCATACATCCCTGCACCGGGTACAAGCTGTCTAATCAAGGAATAAGTCGGTTCCGATCGCGGGGAAAGAGCGAAGCCTCCCGTACATTACTCAGATCGCACAGCTTCATCGTCAGTCTTTCCAGGCCAATTGCCAGGCCACCATGTGGGGGCATCCCGTATTTAAAAATATCCAGATAAGAAGTATAGTCTTCCGGATTTAACCCAAATTTAACCATATTATCGGTTAACATATGGTAGTCATGAATCCTTTGTCCCCCGGTAGTGACCTCAATTCCCCTGAACAACAGGTCAAAACTCCAGGTGATATTTCGCTTAAGCGGGTCAAACATGGTATAAAAAGGTCGTTTGGTCGATGGAAACCCGGTGATGAAAAGCCACTCTGAGTTCAGTTCCTCACTGGCCCACTTTGACAATAATCTTTCTCCTGCCGGATCAGGACCAGAGGCCGGCATTTGTTTAGTGAATTTTTCTTTTAATATCTCCCGGGCCTGTTCAACCGAAATAGCCGGTATTTTTTCCGGTACTGTAGGTAAACTAACTCCCAAAAGATTGAAGGAATTTGAACAGGACAAAGATAGATGGTTGAGTAGCCAACTAAGCAATCGGGTCTCCATATCCATGATTTCCTGATAATTTTCAATAAATCCCATCTCAAAATCCAGACTGACATATTCATTAATGTGCCTGGAAGTATCATGTTTTTCGGCTCGGTAAGCTTTTCCAACCTCAAATACCCTTTCATAACCTGCCCCAACCATCATCTGTTTATAAAATTGGGGACTCTGGGCCAGATAGACCTTTTGCTCAAAATAATCTACTGAAAAAAGCTCAGTCCCTCCTTCTGTTCCGGATGCCACAATCTTTGGGGTTGATATCTCGGTAAATCCTTCCTGTAAAAGAAATTGGCGAAACCCGTTCATCAGTGCCGACTGGATCAAAAAGATCGAATAAAGTTTTTGATTACGCAAGCTCAAAGCCCGATGGTTGTATAACTTATCTGGATTTACACTTTGATCAGCCTTTTTGACCTCAAACGGTAAATTTTCCACTACTCCTGACAAAAGCTCAATACCTTCCTTCAAAGTATGGACTTCAATCCCACCCGGAGCCCTTTCTTCCTTGATTACCTTCCCGGTAATACTGATCGCTGCTTCTTCGGCTATTAGCGGGATTACCTTGTCACCTTCATAAACCACCTGGACGATGCCACTACGATCCCTGACCATCATAAAAGTAATCTTACCTAGACGCCGGACTGTCTTAATCCACCCCTGTAATTTAACTGTATTTCCAATAAACTTTTCATTTAACTCTTTAATCAGTATTCTTTTCAAACTAATCACCTCCGTAAAAATACAAAAATCCCGCCTCCTGGATTAAGAGACGGGAATTATTCCGCGCGGTACCACTCTAATTGGCAATCTATCTGCCCACTCAGTTAGCCATCATAACCATGGCTGTTCCCGGTAACGGGGGAACCGTTTTAACTTACTTAATAACTAATATTTTTCAGCTAAAATGCTCCCGGGTGTCTTTCAGACCAAGTCCAACCACCGGATTTCCAGCTTAACACCGGCTCTCTATCGGCAGGCTCAACCCTACTTCTCCCACTCATCGCCTTTAATTAATTGTGGTTATTTTAAGTAATATCCTAACATGATTTTTTCAAACTGTCAATCAAAAGATTTAACTATTTGACAAATAAAACAATTGGTCATTAATATTTTTGAACGTTAAATATAGATTATTGTATAACTGATATAATTCCAGATATTTAGCATTGTTAGCGGGGTTCGGGACAAATCTCTTCTTAACCCGATATATTTTCCGGGAAGCACTTGCCATATCTTGATAAAGCCCGATCCCAACTCCGGCAAGCATTGCCGCCCCCAATGCCGTTGCTTCTTCCGCTTCAGTTACTTCTACTGTAAGTCCAGTGATATCAGCTTTCAACTGCTGCCAAAATTCATTTCTGGTACTACCACCAATTGTTGTAATATATTCAATTGGACAACTAAGCAGATTCTGCATTTTTTCAATAATAATTTTAGCTTCAAAACATAAACCTTCAAAAACTGCTCGCATAATTTGAGGAGAATTATGACTGGCAGTTAATCCAAGCAGTGCCCCCCTTGCCTTTGGGTCCCAGTAAGGTGCTCCACTCCCCCGCAAATGGGGTAAAAATAATAATCCACTTGCCCCGGGCCGGGTTTTTTCAACTTCCCGGATTAATAACTCAAAACTAATATCTTTTATCTTTACACCCTCTTTTATTGGCCAATCATGTAATGAAGCAACCCGCTCTTTCATCCAGTCCACGGCTACTCCGGAAGTTATAATACCACCCACAATATAAATATAGTCCGGATTAAGATATCGACCAACCCGAAATCCTTTATATTTAGTGAGCGATATCTTATGATCTTTTGGCAAAATAACACTGATACTTTCGGCTGTACCTGCTGAATCCAGTACACGATGACCAAGTAATATACCTGATGCCAGTGAGCCACATAAATGATCATGTCCGCCATTTATTACAGGCATACCTGGTTTAAGGCCTGTCTCTAAAGCAGCTTTTGCTGTTATTTTACCGATTATTTTCCCGCTAGGCTGTAATGATGGAAAAAACGAGTTTTTCAAACCTAATGTATTAATAATTTGTTCTGACCATTTATTATGCTTGATATCAAAAACCATCGTCCGCGAAGCCTGGGAATAACTAGTGACATAGTTGCCGGTCAGCTTATAGCTGATATAATCAGAAATATTAAGCCATTTAACCATTTTTTTAAAGATATTACTCTCGTTTTCTTTTAACCATAAAATCTTCGTTAACGAGAATATAGGATTATTATCCATGCCGGTTATTGCAAAAACTTGCTCATTACCGAGCAGTTCTTCAATCATTTTTGTTTGGGGAAGAGAGCGTTGATCAAACCAGGTAATTATCGGATAAAGGGCTTCTCCGTTGTTATCGATTGGCACCCCGGCTTCACCGATGCTAGTTACGGCTAAGGCTAGAACCTTAGCCGAATCAATTTCCTTAAAGAGATTATTAAGCAAATAAACTACTGTCGCCCATAGTTCTTTAGCTTCATACCAGGACCATCCGTTGGCAGAATAATGTGTTTTGGTATTAATAATCTGTTTGGAGATTATCGTACCGTTTTCTTGATAAACACAGGCTTTACAATTTGTCGTTCCGATATCTATACCAAGTAATAAATTCATCCGGCCGTCATCTCCGAGCCAATCACTTGATAAGCAAGGGCTTTATCGCTAGAGCCAAATAACCTTATTTTATTCCTGGCTATTTTCTCTACCTCTTGTCTGGCCGGACCTAAGATAATTGGAGGGTGGTAAGGCAGGGGATCATACTCTAATTCTGTTTTCAATCTTTTGGCAAAAGCAATCTTTAAATCAGTTGAAATATTAAATTTATTAATACCATTTTCAATTGCAAGTTTTGCCTGGTCAATCGGCAGATTAGAACCTCCGTGGAGGACAATCGGAATATCGACATTCCTTTTTATTGCCTGCAACCTCCCGATATCTAATTGTGGTTTGCCCCGATAAAGGCCGTGACAATTACCGATTGCTACTGCCAGGAGATCAACACCGGTCTCTGCAACAAAATCTGAAGCTATTTTCGGATCTGTTAAAAACTGCTTCACCGTTTCTTCCTCATCTTCGGAACCACCTACTCGACCCAATTCCCCTTCAACCACTAACCCCTTTTTATGGGCTTCTGCTGCAATTTCCTTGATAATCGCTATATTTTTTTCCAGCGGAAGGTCTGAACCATCATACATCACTGAAATACCAAGTTCAATACTCTGATAAATCATTGCCAGTGATTTACCATGATCTAAAGTAATGGCCACAGGTATTGAGGCATTTCTTGCCGCATACTGACAGATCTCTACCAACATTGCCAGACCTGCATATCTGGCAATAGGCTCTCCAATCATTAAAATAACTGGGGCTTTTTCTTTTTCTGCTGCACTAATTACCCCCTGGACAAATTCCATATTGTGCACATTAAAAGCACCGATCGCATATACTCCTGCAGGAAGGTTTTGATATAACTCTTTGATTGACTTAACCAACATAATTTACTCACAACCTTTACGTATTTTATCAACAAAGATTTAATTCTGCAAAAAGTCTTGATATTTGTTTTTATTGACCATTTTCAAATCTAACCAATAAGCGATCTCACTCATCTCTTTGCTATAATCACCAAGAGCAATTGCATAATGATGCTGAATACCGTTTACCAGAATAGTATTAATTACATCTTGGACAGTAATCGGTTCAAAATTAAACTGTAAATCACCTAACCAACCACGACTACCATCAAAACTCGGTTTTTCTGGGTTTTTAAATCTTCCGGCCAAGATAAAAAGATTACCTCCATGATTAGTGATTCGCACTACCGTTGCTTTCCCTTTTTTATAGATCATATCTGCAACCGGGGCGTGTTTTTTCATTCCCCTTCCGGGAATAAAAGCCGGATTGGAGTGGGCAGTGAGTCTAACCTCTTCCTGCTCGGCGAGGCTTTTGCAACCTACTCCACAATGCCAGAATAACAGAGATTGCTCGGTTTCAGCAAAGTCTACTAAATCCATTAATAACGTTGGATCAGGAGATAATTGCCGAAGAAGGTACATGCTTAACATCCCATAAACATCACCTTCACAAGCAGTAGGTATACCCAACTGATTCAAAAATCCGATAGCAGCGCAGGCAACCATATCGAGTTTTTGTCGGTATTTTGGCCAACAGTTTAAGGCAATTGCCGCTAAATCCATTTCTTTTTTAAAATCAATGATTGTCTTAATTAACCGTACAGTATCGTCAATCTTATCGGCAGCCAATTCACTGATAAAACATACATTAGCAACAATTTTGTTCCTGATCTCTTCAATATCCTGATCATGATAAGATTTCATCCGGTCATAGATGTCATCAAACTCTAAACTGCGAATAATTTTTACTCTATACTTTTCATATATTCTGCGCTCATCATAATATTGATTATCAAAGCCATCTGCCATACCACCAATAATCGCCATTTTTGTATTTTTAGTATTCTTTATTGTCTGTAGAGATTTTAATGTAATCCTAAAGCGAGCAATAAACCATTGATCAGTAATATTACCATAAAACCATTTATATTGATCAACCCCAAGATATTCTTTTAAGATACTTGAATTCATATTCATCCCACAAAATGAATTAGCCGGCAGCGGACCACAAGACGTGCTTTCCGGTAATGACCATAGTCCCAGATAAACCGGTAAATCAGCCAGAATAGCGATTATTTTCCCGGAGGCAAACTGGATATTACAGACCATTAATAAGTCAATATTTTGAGCAAGTATTTCGTGATAAGCTTTTAGGGCGTCATCCTCAGTTATTATC
Organism: Halanaerobiales bacterium; assembly: GCA_022360715.1. Taxonomy (GTDB): domain Bacteria; phylum Bacillota; class Halanaerobiia; order Halanaerobiales; family DTU029; genus JAKSCG01. Next base: position 38,200 of record JAKSCG010000141.1, on the reverse strand, counting down.
CCTTTTTCGATTATATAAGGTGTAAACTTATAATCATTAGCTATTTTTTTAAAATCATCACTGATTATTCTGAAAGTGTTTTCCTTATCCCCGGGAAAATTCTGATGCATTAAACCAACAAGACCAACTTTTAGTTTTTTCATAATAAATCACCTTATCTCTTTTTTTTCGCAAGGACTCCCTTGATTTGATCAATAATCTCTTTAGCCGTTAAGTTATATTTTTTGATCAAATCGGCAAATTTACCGGACTTGCCGAAACAATCATTGACCCCGATTCTTTTAAATGGCACGGCACAATTTTCACTTAAGACTTCAGCTACTGCACTTCCTAAACCTCCAATAATATTATGATTTTCCACCGTAATAACCGCTCCGGTTTCTTGGGCTGACCGGATAATAATATTTTTATCAATAGGTTTAACGGTATGCATATTAATAATCCTTGCCTTGATATTGTCTTTCAGTAATTTTTCATATACTTCCAATACTGCTGGAATCATTAGTCCGTTGGTTAAAATAGTCAAATCATTTCCATTGGCGATAATTGAACCCTGACCAATTTTAAATCTATAATCCGGCCGATTATTAATAAGATTAAGCGGAATACGTTCCAATCGCAAATAAGCAGGCCCTTGCTCAATTAACATCGCCTTAACCGCCTCTTCCGTTTCGATTGCATCAGCAGGGTAAATAATTTTCATATTCGGTATTGTCCGCATTATCCCGATATCTTCCAGACATTGATGAGTAGCCCCATCTTTTTCTACCGAAAATCCGGCATGGGTTCCCACTATTTTAACATTGAGCCCGGGATAAGCTACTGAGTTCCTGATCTGTTCAAAGGCCCTACCGGCAACAAACATTGCAAAAGAATGGGCAAAAACAATTTTCCCGGTGGTGGCAATACCGGCAGCTATTCCAACCATATTACTCTCAGCAATTCCGATATTAAAAAACCGCTCCGGGTATTTCTCTTTAAATAAATCAGTATGATTACAGCAGGCAAGGTCAGCATCCAGAACGACAACTTCTCTATTTTCACCATATCTCACTAGAGCGTTACCATATGCTGTTTCAGTTGAAATCCGGTCGACCATCTACTCCACCCCCAATAGTTTAATTCTTTGATTGATTTCATTAACAGCTTTTTTAAATTGCTCTTGATCAGGGACCTTACCATGCCAGTATGCGTTATTTTCCATAAACGATACACCCTTGCCTTTAACTGTTCTGGCTAATATTAATACCGGTTTCCCTTGCAATCCCTGCGCAGCTAAAACAGCACTTTCTATTTCCTCGAAATTATGTCCGTCTATTTGCCTTATCTCCCAACCAAAGGCTTTAAATTTATCATTAATAGGATAAGGCGACATTACTTCTTTTAACTCTCCGTCGATCTGCAAATTATTATTATCAATAAATACAATCAAATTATCCAATTGATAATTGGCCGCAGCCATTGCCGCTTCCCAGACCTGCCCCTCTTGAACCTCTCCGTCACCGAGAATAGCATACACGGTATAATCCTTTTGATCGATTTTCCCGGCAATAGCCATTCCGACTGCTGCCGATAGACCTTGCCCTAGGGAGCCGGTTGACATATCAACCCCGGGAACAAGATTCATCTCTGCATGTCCGGACAGGAAGCTGCTAATTGTCCGGAAATTCTTTAACTCTTCCACCGGGAAAAATCCCCGCTTTGCTAATACTGAGTATAAAGCAGGTGTGCAGTGACCTTTAGATAAAACTAATCGATCCCGTTCCTCCCACCTAGGGTTGTCAGTTTTAATATTCATTTCATTAAAATATAAATCCGTCAAAATATCAATAACGGAAAGCGAACCGCCGAGATGTCCTGAATCTGCATAATTAACGGTTTGGAGTGCCATCAATCTTAATTCTTCAGCCAGTATTTTAAACTTTTTTTGTTTATTTTTCTCCATTTTTTACATCCTTCCTGAAAAAGTAGCTACTGATTTTAGCCTTTTAACCCTGATAACGTTATACCTTCAATAAAATACCTCTGAGCAAAAATAAATATAATAATGATCGGTAATAAAGCAGTTACCACCACCGCCATCAATAGATTCCATTGTGTAAAATATTGCCCGGTAAAATAAACCAAACCCAGTTGTACTGTCTTCATTTTCGTGCTATTAGTCATTATTAATGGCCAGAAAAAATCATTCCAATGGTATTGAATCTGAAAAATGGCTAGAGTGGCTAAAGCCGGTTTAGATAAAGGTAAAATTATTCTATGGTAAATACCAAATTCATTTAAGCCATCGATCCTTGCCGCCTCTATTAATTCATCCGGAATTGACTGGATAAACTGCCGCATTAAAAAGATTCCAAAGGCATTACTAATATTAGGAATAATTAAAGCCATAAATGTATTTACCCAGTTTAATTTCTCCAGAATGATATATGCCGGGATAATGGTGGATTGAACCGGTAGAATCAGGGTTGCTAAAACCAGATAAAATAAGATATTTTTGCCCTTAAATTTAAACTTGGCAAAGGCATAACCGGTCATTGAATCAAAAAAAATACTACTGACCGTTACGAGTAAAGTGATTAAAAAACTATTAAAAAAGAATCGATTAAACGGTACTAATGTTAAAGCCGTTCTGTAATTATTCCATTCAATTCTTTTAGGGAGCAGAGAAGGCGGCCAGGAATAAATCTCCCCCGCCCCTTTAAGCGAATTACTAATCATCCACATAAACGGAATTAATATTATTACCGCAGATAAGAATAAGATCGAATATACCAATAAATATAATATTTTTCCTTTAACCATAATCAACCCCCCCTTTTTTAAGAATTCTAATAACCAATATTTCCTCCAAAAACCTTATTTTGAATCAAAGCAAGTACAAATACAATTACCAGGAGGAGCATCGAGATTGATGATGCATACCCCATCTTAAACCATTCAAAACCATTCTGATAAAGATAATAAACTACTACTTCCGTTTTATTAACCGGGCCACCTTGTGTCATTACATAAACCTGCGAAAAAACCTGGAAAGAACGTATTATCTGCATAGTTACCACAAAAAAGGTTGTCGGCTTTAATAAAGGTAAGGTAATATTAACCAATTGTTTAATCCGACTTGCCCCGTCGATCTGGGCTACTTCATATAAATGACCGGGAATACCCTGTAAACCGGCTAAAAAAATCACCATATTATAGCCAACATTAGCCCAAATCGCTAATAATATTAAAGAAGGCATCGCTAGCTTGGGATCAGATAACCAACGAAGTTCACTTAACCCGACTATACTCAACAAATAATTTAAAAAACCATAGTTGGGATCATACATCCACATCCAGATCATTGAAATTGCAACCATTGAACAAATAGCCGGCAAAAAAAAGATTGATCGAAAAACCGCTTTGCCCTTGATCGATTTTTTATTTAATAATAAAGCTAGGATTAATCCGATTATTACTGAAAAAACAGTTGTTGCTAAGGAATAATAAAACGTATTAAAAATTGATAATAAAAAAACTTGATCGTTAAATAAAGCGAGATAATTATTAAATCCAACAAATAACGGATTACTAACCAGATCCCATTGATAAAAACTAATTAATAAAGAAGATAAAATCGGGATCACTTTAAAAATGATGATAATTGTAAAGGAACCTGCTAAAAACAAATACGGTAAGTTGTTACTCCTGGTCATAATCATCCCCTCCTCAACTTGCAGGAGGGAGCCTGACACTCCCTCCCTCTTTATTTTAAATTAATCTCACTGCTACTAATCGTTACTTTAAATTCATTCAGCTAAAATATTATTAATTTTAATCTCCGCGTCTGATAACGCCCGGACCGGATCTTTAGCAATACCTTCATCCAGGACAGCTTGAATTTCACGAACAAGAACCGGTTGTAATTCTAAGAATTGAGGGTGCCACATATCAGCTCTGGAATATTCAAGTCCTTTAATAAATGGGATCGCCAGTTGATCATCTTTAAGTCCTTGCTCCATTAAATAGTTTAAACTAGTGGTAGTAACCGGGAAGTGACTATGCAATGTATTCCACCATAAACTCTGTTGTTCTTTTTCCATAATAAAACGGACCAGTCGCCAGGCAGCCTCTTTACTTTTAGTCCCTGACCAGATACCAATTCCATCGCCCAGATAGTTATTGGAACGTTCTTTATAATAAGGTAGTTCAGCAACACCATAATTAAGTTCCGGCGCTTCCTTTGCTAAAACCGGTCTATTCCACGGTCCTGTTATGATCATAGCAACTTTCCCTAATTTAAAAGCCTGTTCATGGTTTAGCTGAGAACCAACTGCCAGGGGGGGAGAGGCTTGATACTGATAGATTAATTCCCTCCAAAAATTAAGTACTGCTAGACCGGCTCTTGTATTGAAGGTAACTCTGTCCCTTGTATTATTATAGAATTGTCCGCCGGCTTGCTCGAGGAATAAAGAAAACATGCCGGGAACATGGGGGGCTAACTGAAATCCCCATTGGCTTACTCTACCACTTTTTCTTACCGTCAATTGCTGAGCTGCCTCAGCAAAATCTGTCCATGTCCAGTCAGTATTTGGATACTCAACTCCGGCCTGATCAAAGAGATCTTTATTGTATAGTAAAGCTCTACACATTAAGGTATGGGGTAATCCATACTGTTTTCCGTTATAATTATAGATATTTAAACAACCTTGCTCAAAATCATTAAGAAAACTGTGATCATTAGTAAGAAACTCAGTTAAATCGAGTAAAATTCCTTTACTGGCCCAACTCTGTCCATAAGCATGGGTCATCCTGGTCACATCAGGTGCATTTCCTCCCAGATGTGATGTCAACATTTTAGTGCTAAGCTCACTACTCCCGATACTCTCAAATTCTACTTTGAGATCCGGATTCTGCCGCTCAAAATCACTAATCCACTCTTTGGCTACTTCGATTTCATTTAAGTTACCGAAAAAATTAAATCTAATTGTTGTTTTTGCAGCCAAGACACTTGATGTAACAAACATTAATAAAAAAGCTATTACCAATACAAAATAAATATCTTTTTTCATTTTTTACCTCCAAATTTTAAATGCGACTAAAATTAAATACTTTAAATTCACCCCCTTTTTCTATTAAATGTAAAGCTTATTAGTTTATGAAGTGATTTTTTCTTTCTCCTTAAAATAACCCAGCTGAGGCTTATTAAAGACATATTCACAAACCATCGCAATTGCACCTAAGAAGACCGGATCATTATCAAGTGCCGAATATTTTATTGCAATATCGGAAAAACTCTCCGGGAGTAAGCGGCTATTAACTGATGAATTTATCGCCTGCAACCAGATATCACCGAAATGCTTAATCTCACTATTTATTACAATCAGTTCCGGATTAAAAGAATTGATTATATTTACAATCGCATATCCTAAATACTGTCCGTTCTCTTTAACTAAATTAATTAACTCCTGATTATTCCCGTTACTAAATCGGAAAAGATCATCAATTTTTTTCAACAATTTTGTTCCATAAACAGCCTGTGCTCTTTTTAGTAATGTCAAGGTAGAACAATATAGCTCAAGACACCCTCTATTCCCGCATTGACATAACGGCCCATTATAATTTATACTGGCATGACCAATTTCACCGGCATAACCAGCGTTTCCGTAGTAAAGATTATTATTTAGTACTATACCGGCTCCTACCCCTTTACTAACCAGAACAGAAATAAAGTTTTTACTATCCTGGGCGCAGCCAAACCACTTTTCGGCAATTGCCGTTGCATTGGCAGCTTCAATTAAAATCACCGGAAAGTCATATCTATCCTGGAAATACTTTTTAATCGGGACATCTTTCCATCCTTCAACATTTGTTAAAAAAGAAATTTGGCCCTTTTTGTTATTAATCGGACCGGGACTGGCTAATCCCAGACCGACAATAGTACCTTTTTCTGCAAACTCTTCCAGACAATTATCAATTGCCGTAGATAAAGCGGTAAAAACATGATCTACTGATTGATCTAGGTCTAAAAATAACTCATGTCTTTTTAAAACTTTCCCACTTAAATCAGCCACCCCGTAGTTAATTGAACCCCTTCTAAAACTAACTCCGATAATTAGATATTTCTCATAATTAATTTTTAAAGAAATCGCATTTCTACTACGAGTACCTTGATAATCTCTGTGTTCAGATACAATTCCTACTTCAACTAAAGCCCTAATTAAGTTGGTTACGGCTGCGCCGGTCAACCCACTTAATTCGGCCAGGTCTTTTCGACAGATATTTTCATTATTTTTAATTAAGCTTAATAATAAGGAACGATTATCGAGTTGCATATTTGTTTTATTTCTCCCGGTTATATCTTTCAATTGATCCCAACTCCCTATTTTCTAATTTATGTATAATTAATCAAACTAATAAATTAAGTGAATTAATTGCTTGAGTTAATTATATAATACTACTAATTTTACTAATTGTCAAATTATTTTTTAAAACTAACTTAAATATAAAAATTCCCATCTCTTCAATTAAAAGATGGGAATTTAGTTTGTTTACAAAGATATCTCTACCAGCGGCTCATTACCGGAGTGCTTCTTCATTTCGATCACTTTTGCCCGGCTGACTGCCTTTAAGTCAGCTAAGGTCCGGGCAAAAATATGATAATTATTCTCCGGATAATCAATTAATACTTTGTTTAGCTCTTGGCCCAGTGATAACCCCCGTTCAGTTTTATACTTCCTTATTTGACCTAATAGTTTAATAAAATCATCCCCGACTTCGTTTATCCCCTCTTCGACTGAGCTTTCTGGAGCAAAGCCCCAGGGCAACAGGTGAATTGAGCGGATTCCTTCTCTACTTCGATAATAATCCTGATAAATCTCTTCAGTTAGATGCGGGATAAAAATAGCATGCATCTTTAAGATATTTAATAGGACAATATAGAGGGTTTGCTGGGCAGAAAGACGGGCTTCTTTTCCTCTGACTTCCGGCTGATATAATCTTTCTTTAATAATCTCAAGGTAGTTGTCACAGAAGTCACTCCAAAACAAGTGAGCTAATTCTTCGCGGGCCTGACTGATCTCAAATCTTTCCAGGTAAGCAGTTACCTTTTGCTGGCTTCGCTGTGCTCGCTGAATAATCCAGCGATCGATACATTCAAAATCAATTGGATCAAAACAGTTGAATCCCTGCAAGTGTTGCAGGGAAAAACGGGCAGCATTCCATAGTTTGATCGGCAACTTCTGATTGTCGCGGATCCCTGCTTCGGAAAAGAAGATATCTGCCCCCAGATTGGCTGAGCCCGCCCACAAGCGGATCACATCAGCCGAATACTTACTGATCAGCTCTGGCGGGGTTTTACCGGTATTACCTTTCGATTTACTGAGTTTTTGCTTTTTACCGGCCAGAACAAACCCGCTGATCATAATGTCTTGCCAGGGAAGCTTTTTAAAATGGTAAAGGGTTTTAACAATAGTATAAAAGGTCCAGGTCCTGATAATATCGTGGGCCTGCGGTCTTAAATTCATCGGCAAAAGCGGATTGAGCAGCTCTTTGCCTCCCTGCCAACCAGCATTAATCAACGGTGTTAGCGAAGATGTAGCCCAGGTATCCATTACATCTGACTCAGCTGTAAAACCAGTTGAACCACATCGGCAGGAATGAAGCGGTTTATCTTCCAGCGGGTTAACCGGAAGCTGTTTTTGATCTGCCAGCAGGACCTGCCCACATTCCTTACAATACCAGACCGGGAAAGGAACACCGAAAAAACGCTGTCGGGAAATACACCAATCCCACTGTAAATTAGCGACCCACTGTTGATAGCGGTGCTTCATATAAACGGGATGCCAGTTGATCTCTTCTCCTGCTTGCCATAGCTCCTTTTTTTGATCCATAATCTTGATATACCACTGCTCGGACGAGATAAATTCTACCGGGGATTCACACCTTTCATGGCAAGTCAGCTGATGTTTTAAAGGTTCTTGTTTAAATAGAAAACCCCTCAGCTCCAATTCTTCAAGAATTTTTTTTCGGGCAGAGGCCAATTTTAGTCCGCCAATATAAGCAATTGCCTTCTTAACCTTCCCCTCTCGATCAATAATTTCATTTAGGGGAAGCTTATACTTCCGCCACCATTTGATATCCTGTTGGTCTCCAAAGGTACAACACATCACTATACCACTACCGATCTCTCGATCGACAGCTTGGTCGCCGAGAATAGGTACTTCCCGCTGGAAAAGGGGTACGATCGCTTTCTTCCCGATTAAGTGTGCGTTTTTCTGGTCGGCCGGATGAATCAAAATGGCGACACAGGCCGGTAATAGTTCGGGACGAGTAGTAGCGATCAGCAAATCCTCACCGGAGTTTGTTTTAAATCCTAGATAGTTAAAAAGGGTCACTTTTTCTTTCAAATCAAGCTCAGCCTGGGCAATTGAGGTCTGACAGTTACCACACCAGAGTACCGGGGTTTTCTCCCGGTAAATTCGTCCTTTGTGATAGAGATCAAGAAAAGAAAGCTGTGAAATATATCTTGCTTGGCTATTAATTGTTGAATATTCCAGACTCCAGTCCACGCTAAATCCAACACTTTGCCAAAGTTTTTTAAATTTTTCTTCATATTCTTCCGTAAGCTCAAGACAGAGCTTACGGAAATCCTCTCTTTTGAAATTACCGGCTTTAATACCCTTCTTCTTTTCAACTAATCTTTCTGTTGCCAAACCGTTATCATCAAACCCAAAAGGAAAGAAAACCCGATATCCTTTCATCCGCCAAAACCTGGCAATTATTTCGATTTGGGTATAGGAATAAATATGCCCAATATGCATAGCACCGCTAACTGTTGGCGGTGGTGTGTCAATCGAATAGAGCGGTCCCTCCCCTGCCCGGTCAAATTTAAAAATACCTTCTTTTTCCCAGTACTCCTGCCACCTTTTTTCGCTTTTTTGAAAATCATATTTAGCGGGCAACACTACCAATCACCTCCGTCAAAATTGGCCGATCCTTTAGCCTGCTTGGCACATAACTGCTAAAATCAAAAAAACCTCTCATCCTGTATTCAGGACGAAAGGTTTACTTCCGTGGTACCACCTGAGTTGGTTCAAAAACCCGCTCATTGATCAGGTACAGATTTTAAAAAAGATCAATACCCCTCTTTTTTAACGGTAAGATCCCGGCAGAAACCTACTTGATAATTCAGCTCTGCAGCTCACGGGCTACCTTCGGCATTCCATCATGTCAGTTTACACCGGCCACTGACTCTCTTTGTTTCAAGCAATGCTTACTCTTCCCGATCCTGGCCTGTAACGATAAATATTTTGTTTATATTAGCATAGTCAAATAAAAATGTCAAGCAAAATTCAGGAAAAATATTTTATCTTTTCGGTTCACTGGGAACGGAAATGGTGGAAAGGGCTTTTCCAGCCTCCAGATCTGACCTGGAATTAACTGCCAGGTCCCCAAGGGCTATAATTCCAACCATACTCCCGTTATCAACCACCGGTAGACGTCTGATCTGGTTTTCGGCCATCAAACGAGCTACTTCATGCTCAGCCATTTCCGGAGTAGCAAAAACTACATCTCCGGTCATAACCTGGCTAACCGGGGTATTGACATCACCGGCATTGGCTACATTACGGATCGCAATATCCCGATCAGTAATCATCCCGACCGGTTTATTGCCCTCAAGCACCGGAACAGACCCGACATTTAGCTCCTTCATGATTTGGGCAGCATCCCGGACTGTGGAATTGGGATTTAAGCTTTTAACCTCGCTTGTCATGATATCTCTTGCTCGCATTTTATCACCCTCCTTTTTATTAGCTTGTGTAAAAAATATTAGTTTTAATCATAGGATCATAAATTGACAAAAATTTTTATGGTATCTTCGGGTAAATTTAGTAAGCACAACTTAGTTTATTTGCCATAATTTTCGGGGATACTTGAACTTTAACTTTAACTTGAATGTATCTTTATGTAGAATAAAGGACGAATTGACCCAGAAAGCCTTTTTTCATTGTGCTTGACCTGACAGTTTCAACAACTTCTGCCAGCGTCGATTAACATGCTGTTGGATCTGTTCCACCATCCCAGTATTGGCTTCCGCAAATAAATGTTTGAACCTTCCCTGGGGTTTCAACCATTCAATAACCGGTCTCGCTTTTTTAGGTTTATAGGTAATATGATATTCCCCATCCTCGATCTCATATAAAGGCCAGACATTGGTTTCAACAGCAATTTTAGTGATCTCCATCCCCTTATTCTCGGCTGTTCTCCACCCCCGCGGACAGACCGATAAAACATTAATAAAGGAGGGACCGGCTACTTCCAAAGCCTTTTTTACCTTTCTGCTAAAATCCTTCCAGTGATAAGGTGAAGCCTGGGCGACATAAGGTACATTATGGGCGGCAATAATCTCAGTCAACTCCTTGCGATACTGCTTTTTCCCCGGAATTACCTTGCCGACAGGACTGGTAGTGGTATTAGCCCCCCAGGGGGTTGCACTGGACCGTTGGATCCCGGTATTCATATAGGCACCGTTGTCATAACAGATATATAAGAGACGATGCCCTCTTTCCATCGCCCCGGAAAGGGCCTGGAAGCCGATATCATACGTCCCGCCGTCCCCGCCAAAGGCAATAAAATTATAATCCGCTGCTAGCTTTCCCTGTTTTTTTAAAGAACGATAAGCAGTTTCAACCCCACTCAGGGTAGAAGCAGCATTTTCAAAGGCATTGTGGATAAAAGAAGTCCGCCAGGCAGTAAAGGGATAGATTGTGGTCGATACCTCAAGACAACCGGTAGCTACCGCAATTACTACCGGGTTTTCCACCACTTGCAGCGCCTGATGGACAATTACTGAAGCACCGCAACCCTGACAAAGCCGGTGCCCTCCTGATAATAGCCCCTTATTTTTAGTTAAATCCTTTAATTTAACCATTTTATCCTCCTATTCCCTGACCCCATAATAGTTAACCAGTTGCTTTACCTTCCCGTTTTCCTTAACTTCAAGCAATTGTCGAAAAATCCCTTCCAGGTCACTTAGATTGATATCCCGACCACCCAGTCCATAGATGTAATTGACAATCTTTAATTTATTCCCAAAATCAAACAGGGTATTGCGGATTTCGCCGAATAATGGCCCCCCATTTAAAGAAAAGGTGTCGGCCCGATCCATTACTCCCAGGACTTTAATATCCTGTAATGCCTCACGGAGGGCTTGGACCGGGAACGGCCGAAATAAGCGCAAATTTATTAGGCCGGCCTTAATACCCTCTTTTCTTAAATTATTTACGGCCTCCCGGGCAGTTCCCATCGTCGAAGCCAGTCCGATTAGGGCTATCTCGGCATCATCCAGTCGGTATTTTTCAAAATAACCGTAGTCACGACCAGTTAGTTGATAAAACTCCCGGCCAATATCGAGCACTACTTCCAGGGCATGTTCCAGACCATCAACCTGTTGACGTTTATGCTCAAAATAGAAATCCTGGAGGTCCAGGGGACCATAGGTTGTTGTTTGATCAGGGTCTAATAAGGAATAAGCCGGCTGATATTCCCCAATGAAATCACGGATGTCCTGATCAGCCAGTGGTTTAATATTTTCAACGGCATGACTGATAATAAAACCATCCATATTTACCATTACCGGTAACATTACATCACGATGTTCAGCGATCCTCAGTGCCTGAATCACATTATCATAAGCAGCCTGGGCATTTTCCCCAAACAATTGGAGCCAACCCGAATCCCTGGCTCCCATTGCATCACTGTGGTCACAATGGATATTAATCGGTCCGCTGAGTGCCCTATTGACAACCGGCATTACGATCGGCAAACGGGTAGATGCGGCGATATATACAATTTCCCACATTAAAGCCAATCCATTAGCAGAAGTCGCTGTCATCGCCCGAGCTCCCCCGGCCGAAGCCCCCACGGTTGCACTCATCGCACTATGTTCACTTTCAACAGTTACAAACTCCGTATCAACAACCCCATCAGCCACAAACTGGGAAAAAAGCTGGACTACTTCCGTCTGGGGAGTGATCGGATATGCGGCTACCACATCAGGATTGATCTGTTTCATCGCCAGGGCCAATGCTTCATTACCGGTTAAAGCAATCTGCTCACTCATACCGTAATACCTCCTTATTCCGTCTTTTTCTCATGGTCAACCTCTGCCTTGTCATCATTGACATCACTTTTATCCTCACTGATCATCTCCAGGGCCTGGGCTGGACATTGATTAGCACAGATACCGCATCCTTTACAGTGAGCATAGTCCACCCCAATAACCAGGCCGTCTTCTACCTCAATAGCCAGATCAGGGCAGTATGCCCAGCAGAATAGACACTGAATACACTTCTCTCTACTCCAGAGTGGCCTTTTAATCCGCCAACTCCCGGTATGATATTTTTCCGCATTACCGGATTCTGTAATCAGACCACCGATCGGAATGTCCCGCCAACCCTTCTTGGCATTATCCTCTTTGCTCACAGCCCTTTCACCTCCTGGTAAGCCCGTTCGATCGCCCGGAGATTGCCGAAAACTACCTCTGCTTTCCCGGAAAATTTCCTCTTCAGCTCTTCCCCGGCCAGCTCGGTAAATCTGGTCAGCTCAAGCCAGTTGATTACTTTATTGATCGCACCCAGCATCGGAGTATTTGGGAAAACCCGGCCGATTTCTTCCTCGGAAATCTGATTGGCATCAACAGTAAAAAGCTTGATGTCATCACCAGTCCCCAGAGTATCTTTTAATTGACCGGGTTCTTTTTCACTATTAATGATTAAATCCCCCCCTTTGCTCAGATTAGCTGTTACATCTACAGCACCGATCAAGGTAGGGTCCAATACTACCACCAGATCAGGTTCCTCAATCTGGCAATGCAGGTGGATGGGGTGGTTATTAATTCTAGTATAAGCCAGTACCGGGGCACCCATTCTTTCCGGTCCATATTCGGGAAAGGCCTGGACATAGTTGCCGGAAGCTGCGGCGATCTTGGCCAGCAAAATTGAAGCAGTTTTAGAACCCTGTCCACCTCTACCATGCCAGCGAATCTCGAACATTCCTTTCACTTAGCTTCCTCCTTCATTGCCCCGGTATTTTTTAAGTAAATACATATACTTCCTTTCCGCAGCCTGGAGTAGATATGAGGCATGATCTACCAATTCAGGCTCAGTCACATTATTAAAATAATTTTGAGCCGCTTGCCATTCACGTTGGGCAGCATTGATTATTTCCTGGGAAGCCGGCTGGTGCTCCTTAATTATTCTCATCTCCTCTAAATATGGTTCCCAGCTTTCCTTTAACCTCTGCCACCAGTTAATAAACTGGCTTTTGATTGAAACTAACTGCAAATCAACATCCCTCCTATTGATTTAATAACAGTCTCACTCCCACCGCCAGAAAAAAAATTCCCAGTAACTTCAGCCAATTAAAGGAAACTTCTTCCAGTCCAAACAGACCCAAATGATCGATCATCGCTGCCGCTAAAACCTGAACAGTAATAATAGCAGTGGTCGCTACTGCCACTCCCAGTTTGGGAATACTGATAATGACAGTGTAACTGATTATAACCCCCAGTAAGCCCCCCAGATATAAATACCAGGGTATTTCTCGCCAGAGGCTGAAAGTGTTTTTACTTTTAGTAATCAACAATAAGAAAATTAATAAACCCGTGGCCAAAATATGGACAATTAATGATGCCTGTAAAATACCAATCTTTTTCCCCAAAACCGAGTTAATTGACCCCTGAACCGCCATGGTTAACCCGGCCAGACCGGCCAGAGAAAGGTATAACAAAGAATGCCCGAACAAATCAACACCTCCGCTCTCTTTTCTTATTGTTAACACAATAGATTACCTTTATACAGCAATAACGCAAAAAAACCGCATCAAAAATGATGCGGTGAGTGGATTAACCGTAACTTAATTACTGATAATGCTCAACTTTTCGATAATCAACCTCCCGGGCTTCACCTGCTTTAACAAGGGCATATTTGGTGACTAACGGACCCACCACCTCAGTTAAAGCAGAGGTCAGTAACAATATATTAAAAATTAACATACCGATGGCCGGTTCTCGGACAAACTCTTTTTGAACCGCATAAGCAAGGGCAATTGCTACCCCGCTCTGGGGCAATAAGCCTAACCCGACATATTTCCTGATTTTTTCCGGAGCCCGGGCTAAAACCCCTCCCAACCATGAGCCACCGATTTTGCCGACTATTCTGGCCAGAAAATAGATCATCGCCAGAATTAAAAAGATACTGGAGCCCATCGCACTAAATCTGATTTCCGTACCGGCTATAATGAAAAAAAGTGCATAGAGAGGGATCGTTAGGGTTTCGAGATAAGCGGAAATCCCCAGATTACGTCTGGCAAAATTACGATAGGCAAAACCAACAGCCATATTAGTAATTAACGGGGAAAGATGAAATAAAATAGATAAAGCCAACCCACTAATTACCGTCCCCACCAGGGTTAAGATCTTCTTGCTTTTATCATCAACACTAACAATAATCAATTGCGAAAGATAACCAAGTAATAAGCCGATGATAATCGAACCGCTAATCTCCAGTAGGGGATTTATGATAATCTGGTCCAGGGATATCACCCATTCACCATTATATAGCATCATTGCCACCGGCTTGATCAGACTAAAAAGAATCAGGGCCAGGGCATCATCAATCGCCACTACCGCCAGAATCATTGAAGTAACTATCCCTTCGGCATTATACTCTTTCAGCACCATTACGGTAGCGGCAGGAGCCGTTGCTGTGGCAATTGCGCCCAATAATAAAGCCATATATAAAGGTTGGCCGATCAAGTAGACACAAATTGCCACGATCAAAAAAGCAGCTAAGGCCTGCAAAATAACAATATAAGTTATTGTTTTCCCCAGTTTGGTCAACATTTTAATTGACAATTCACTACCAATAGTAAGGGCAATAAATCCTAGGGCCAGTTGAGAAATATAACCGAGATTTTCAACCGTAAAATTATACCATTGTTTTTGTAAGGTAGTTAAAAAAGGAAGGTTATTAATAATATCAAAACTCAACATAATCCCTAAAAAAACATAACCCACTACGATCGGAACCTTAATCCGTTTAGTTAAAAATACTACCATTAGTGCCAGGATCATAAATATTCCAGCGATATAAATAACCTTATCCCCGACCTGATTTATTGAAACCCATTGCTGGATTTCTCTTAAGCTTTCGCTCATATCCATTTTTCTGCACCTCTTAACCTTCTGGTTTTTAAGTCACGTTCTTTTTGCCCTTAAAAAGATTACAGACTGGTGGAGGAATCCATGAAATACTTATCCAATATCATTACATACATCAAGGAGGTAATATAAAAGGTCGGCCCTGGTGATATAACCCCTTAAATTACCTTTTTCATTTACCACAAACAAAAAAGATTCCTTATTATCCAGCATAATATCTGCAATCTTATACATCTTATCCATCTCCCTGATCGGTGATACCCGGGTTGACATATATTCTTTTACCTGGCGATTTTTTATTTCGGCAAGGGTCTCGGCTGCCTGATTAATTTCAAATAAAAGACGGTTGCTATCTAAAAACCCGTATTTTTCCGGGATTATATTTTTCAGGATATTTTCACTGTAGATCGTGCCAAGAAATCTATTCTCTTCATTTACTACCGGCACAACGGACATCTCGGCCTGGTACATAATCCTGATCACCTCTTCAATACTATCTTTTTGACAGACAGAAACCAGTGTCCGGTACATATAATCCTTGACAATATTCACTAGCTACACCTCCAGTTCCCTGATCACAATTCTGCTAAGATTCTTTTCAATATCTTCCCGGTTTTCAATAAAAATAGTTTTATGTTCAGCAACATTTAATGCCGCCGCCGCACCATAGCGATTGGCTTCAATGAAATCAAACCCCTTCCGAAAGACATAATCAAAAAAGCCGGCATTGTAAGCATCTCCTGCCCCGAGCCAGTTTTTTAAGCAAAAATCAACCGGTGAAAGACAATAAGTCTTTTCCTTAGTAAAAAGTAATCTTTCGCAGTGATAGCGTAAGATCGCATACTGCGCACCTTCTTCCAGCAACTTCTGCCCGGCCCGGAGATAGTCCTCTAATTCAACTAGTTCTAAATTTAAGACCTTTTTGGTATGTTTAAAATAAGACTCCGCCACCTTTGGCTTGGCCTGAAGGGCCCGATTCAAGGCTTCACCGCTTGCCTGCAAGTAAACATCCTTCCCCAACTCATTACAAATATTAACCATGCGCTGGTAAATATCAAAATCTACTCCCGCCGGGATTGAACCGGAAATCATGATAAAATCACTATCTACGATCCCTCTTTTAAACCTCTTGATTAGTTGTTCCACATCATCTTTACTTACTTTGTAAGTATAGTCATTATAATGGGTATAAGTCACCGGGTCCATCCCGATAATAAAGGCATTATTTCTGATCTCATTTTCTGTATAAATATAATTGGTGGTGATCTTATAATCCTGAACCATTTTTTCAAAAAAGATCCCCTGTTTTCCCCCGACAAATCCAATATTCTGTATATCGGGGTAACCAAGATTTCTTAGGTCAATAGCACTGATCAAGCCCTTACCCCCTGGATAAACCCTGATGTCATTATGGTCATAAATATATTTGTGTTCCTTTGGTTTGTTTTGATCAACAAAGTATTCCCGATCAATTGCAGGATTTAAGGTAACTGTAGTTATCATCTTTAAACCCCCCCTTTTTTTAAGCTCTCTATTTTATCCTTTACTTGTAACCATCAAATAATGACCCTTTTATTATCATAATACTTTTTTGCCTATTAGTAAAGTTTAATAATGAACTATTAATTATCTAAGGTGTAGCAGGAAGTAGTAAGACCTCTATTGCCTTGCATAGGATTGCTTTCATGCCTTGTGTAACTCCGGAATCAATATTAGATTCGAATAAAATTATAATTATTTTCACTAACGATATTTTTAGCAATTATATTTCCAGTATTTTTCCGAAACTTGGAGAAAAAATATAAAGGAAACTATATTCAGCTTGGCTAGATTCTATATTTTCAAATCATTAAGAGTTTAAATTTTATAAGCTCATATAATGGTATCTTTTTTCGTCTGCTCCACTAACGGAATTCGAGATAAGATAACAGACTTTAATTGTTCTTCAAACTTATCACCTTGCCCCCCTTTAACTCATTACACATTTAAAATAAAACTGTGGTATATACTTTATTGTTTCAGAAGTACCTTGGTTATTATTATGCAATAAATATTTTTGTTTTACTTTCCCATTCTGCCAATTTAAGGTGGCATACAAAGGAGCCTAGCCTATAAGGGTAGTTTCGTAAAAGCCCTAGTATATCAGTTAATGCACTTTTTCCACTGCTTTGATTACCAACTACTGCAACAAGATCTGGGTTAAAATAATAATTAGTATTATCAACCATTTTTCTTTTAGAGTAGATTTTTGGTTTTTACGAATTTCTATACTTTTAATAAATCTACCAGGATTACTATCCAAAAGTTGTAATTTTTCTGGGCGTTCCTAAAAAACTTTTGCCTTTTTATGGAGATAATCCTTGATATTATTTCTTCTGTATCGCCTTAAATTAGTGATCTTTATTGGTATCTTTAAACCACTCACTACAAAGCTGTTTCATCCTAACACTAGCGCTTTGTTAAGATAGCTGTTAACTGATTAGATCGTCTTGAAGACGCAAATATTAAAATAGGCTCAGTAGCATTTGATGTTGGTGTAAGTTCTTATCTATTTTGCAACGAATTATAGATGTTGAAGTAATTACTGAAGAAGTTTTAGACGATATTGTAAAAGTTAAACTCAAAAGAAAATACCTGAGCTTAAAAAAGCAGTATATGGGCCTGTTTATGCCCTGGAAATAATGAGAGTGAAGGAAAAGCAAGACTTTTCCTGGTAAAACAAAACTTAAGACTACATTATGCGAAATTGCATGGGCTAGTATAGACTATTATTCATTGGCGTTTAGCTTCTAGAAGTAGAAAAAAGAAAGCACAAGTAACCATTGCTCATAAGTTATTGGTCTCCATCCAATGTTAAAGAACTGGGTAAAGATTTTATTAATAACTCCATAGAAAAAACAAAGAATAATATAGTTAAACGTCTCGAATCTATGGACTATAGTGTTGATATAGATGATGCTTTTGGCAAGCGAAAATTGAATTATGTACCACCTAGAGAAAAAAAGAGGGGGTCCATATTCCATTCCTCCTCTAGAAGCGGAATGGGCAAAAATTTATTATCTCTCAATATCTCAAAAATAATGTTACAAACTTTATCCAAAACCAAGCTAGAAGACTCCCTTAAAATCTTCGATTTAGTGGGAGAGGTTCACTATAATTGCAATAACATATGTAGCAGCATTATCGAAGTCCACGAATCTTAGATATTTCTTATCTTAGACACCTGGATTTGGATGAGTAACGTTAGGCCAATGGAAACGGCAATATTTTGTTATCTAAAGTTACGTAATTTTTTAGGCTCATTTTAAATAACATTTATAACAAAGGGTCCACTTTTTCCCACACAAACATTATTTTTTACTAAATAGCACTCTACTAAATGGCTACCTAAATAACGTGTCGATTCTTTGCGTACTCTTTTACCTTCTTCTATTTCGCTTTCATAAAAATCACCGCGAAGATCATTTGCCATCTGTGCTTCTTTTCCTGTATTCGTAATTTGCCAATATATATCATATTGTCTAACATTTATAGCTTCAGCTTCAAATTTCAGCTTCATATCTTTATTTAAAAAAGAACCGCTTTTAAACTGCTTATATGTAAATGTACCAACTTTTTTATATGCCTTAATCAATACATTAATACTTTCGTACATTTTCCACTGTGCTTGTTTTTTATGTGAAATATAAGGTGATTCTTGATTGACAGTCTTCATAATTTTTTTAGCATTTACTCCAAAAATCTCAGAAGTCTTATCGAAGAAAAGTTCGCCATAAAAAAGAAATTTATTGTCATAATAAATAAAGTCTTCCTTTAGTTTGTGTATCCACTGATAGAAAGCTTCTTTTTTGGCAGGCTCATTGTTCCATTTGTCAGCAAAATTCTCCATAGGATTCACTGGATTAGGTATATAATACTCTCCATTTTTTTCTAAAATAAAACTATTTATATTATATAAAATTTTCTTTAATATATCCTTAATACTTTTTTCTCCATCATATACTTTTGCAGATATAGTAGTAATAATAATTGAAGAAGGTTTGTTCTCTAAATTTTCTATAAAGGTATAATCCCTATGACGCTTTAGAATTTGTATGCTTTTTTGTAAAGGTGTTTTAATTTTATAATCAGGAACATCCTCTACACTCATCTTACGAACTTCTGCATATATCTTCTTTTTTTCCATTATTTTTGTTTTCTCTTTAAACCACAAATAAAATCCATGGGGATTACTAATTTCCCAGTTGTTAGAAATTACATCATAATAAACTGAATTTTTATCTGTAATAGCAACAGCATTTTCTTTATATTCAGCACTTAGTGATTTTTTTATAAGATTGTCTATAAATCTTTGTGAATCGTTAATGCACGGTAGAATATCTATATGAAATTGGGCTTCATCATGATAACTCAGTGTCCAACATCTTTTGCTATTCTTAGGTTTTTTAGTCATATTCATACTTTTAGCATAGCTTTTTACCTCTATCCCCATTAAGTCTTTTAATTCTTTCTGAGTGATACTATTTTTATCAATTTTATTAAACTTACAAACAGAATCAATATCATAATGAATCTCTTCTGAAATTGGTTTAATTGCTGTTCCTAACTTAAATGAGCCTTGCAAAAAAACATCGGGATTATATCCTTTAACTTGCGATTCTTCTCTACCCAACCAATTTGCAAAAGATTTATAACTTTTATTTGCTTTTTCATAATAACTTTCTGGTATCTCAAGGTCTTTACATATCTCTTCAAAATACTTATCTAAGTTATCATACTTTATAAACATTATAACCCTCCCAAATTTTACAAAATATATTTTGAGTGTTTTCCAATTTTTTTGTAACTATCTAAATATATAGTTTCCTTCTCAATATCAGTATCACTAACTAAAATTAATTGTCCGTTAGATTTTTCAACAGTTTTTGTAAATTCCGCAACTGTTTCTTCATCAAATAATACTTCATAAATTTCATATATTAAAATTTCTCGACATTGATGGTATGTAGATTTATTTATATTTGTACAAAATGTTTTGATATATTGTGGATTAAATTTGCTTAAAAATTCAATATTTAAATACCCCGGTTTTATTAGTTCCTCAATAAATTCTCTATGAACCCCGACCTCCCTATTTAACCTAGAATAAAACCATTTTATTAGCTTAATCACTTTTTTTCCCTTAACCTTAACTCTTAAATCATCTTTACTAATTTCATCAATGGGTATATTATCATCATCTTTTACTTCTAATTGTCTAGCAATTTCTTGAAAACTTTTTTGAAATTTAAATACACCTCCAACTGGTTGATATTGATCAATTCTAGCCCCTTTTATTAGCAAATATTTACCATTAAGTTTTATCCTAAATAAATAAGCCATACTAAATCTAATATCTTTGTTATAAAATACCAGAGACTTAAAAAAATCTTTATAATAACCAAAATTTATTATTAGGTTATGTATCAAACAAGTTAATCCACTTGCCAATAAGGAACTTATAATTCCTGTAGATAAATTACTAATAAAAATCTCCCCCATTTCTTTATTGTTCTCTTTTTTTCTTAATCCATTGGACTTTTATGACTTCTCCGGCCGCTTCCATATGTTATTAAAATACATTAATTGTATAAGTACCAGCATTAAATTCATCAATTAATTGAGTCCTGGTTAATTCAGCTGAAGAAACAATGACAGCAGTTTCATCACTAATAATTAATCTAAAATGTATTATATCATTAGCTTTTATGTTACTTTTGTATTATAATTAGTAAATTAAGAATATTTTTAGCAATTTTATTCCTATTTCGGCCAATATCTTCCTTTATTCTAAATTGCCAATTTAATAAGATGAAAACGCCTTTTAAAAAAAAGCCACAAAAGAATCCGGGTTCGTAATTTCTGTTAATCTATCATATATTTCTTTATTTATATTTTCTTTATGCACTTCACAAATAATTTCTGTTATGTAATCCCAAGTATGATATCTATGGGAAAACACTAATTATTTCCATAAGTTCTTTATCTTTAAGAAATAGACGCTTTAAAATTTGCTTAAGATCATCTAAAACTTCATGTTTTTTATGAAGAGCCATACTTCCTATGTTATTAAAATGGGTAATGTTAACGAAAAGTGCTTTTATTATTGGTTTTCCTAATTCTTTAAGATTTTCAATAGTTGCATATCCTTCTTCAACCATTTTTCTCATTTCTGCCTCAAATCCAGCCCCTTTAAACCGTTGTATTTTGTCAATATTAATAAATGCTGCAACTATTGCACCTGCAACTATTGCTAGTCCCATCTCTGTTGATTTTCCAATGTAGCCAAAATAAATAGCAGGCAGGATTATAATTATTATTACAATATTGTTTTTTAGATTCAACATCTTAGAGCCTCCTTATTTTACCCAAATAGGGGATGCCACCATGCTTATGTATTGCTGATGTTGACGACCCCTTAAATAGTTCTTCCTTGATTTGGATTTAGCTTAGCGGAATTATAAACCCTATGATATTTGGAGTACTGAACGATTTAGTTATCAAAAAATGGTTTTACTTTTTCCCATAATTTATATAATGCTCCTATTGTAAAAACAGATTTTTTAATATTAAGCATTATTGCTTTAACTATACTTTTATTTTGTTTGTCTTTCGGTAAAGCTCTTTGTGACGCAATAAAAAAAATTTGTTCTAATAATTCATTTTTCTCTTCTTGTTTTCCTTCAACCTGAATATTATTATAATAAATTTTATCTGTATTTATATATTGATTTGGCTGTGAGATTTCATATTTTGGCAAAACACCATACACCCCTGATGTTTCTTCCATCATCTTACTTATATAATTCATTTTTCCATATACATGTTATTTTGTATTTGTAAAGCTTGTTGTAGCTTCAAATAACAATCAACACATAATAATTGACCCTCTAATACTTCCAATAACAGGGGTTTTCCACATTGACTACATCTCATGTCTTAAAAGGTCTGCTTTCTGTCAGTATTTCATATAAAATTAAAGTATTTCGTATATTTTAACTATAACATATATTACTATTTATTTAAATCTCTTTTAACATAGCCCTACAAATAAAAAGATTTCTTGCTTTAAGTATAGATTAATAATAATGAGAGGTGGTTTTTTAAATGGATAAAGATACAATATAAATTATGCAAAAGATGTTTGCAAAATTAAATATCATCAGGGATGACATTAAGCCGGAGCTTAAACCACTAAAAAATGATATTCACGAAATAAAGGAAGATATTAAAAAAATAAAAGACGTTGGGGATTTGAAAAGAGCTAGTCTAGAATTGTCTGATGAACACAAAAAACGCA
Organism: Halanaerobiales bacterium; assembly: GCA_022360715.1. Taxonomy (GTDB): domain Bacteria; phylum Bacillota; class Halanaerobiia; order Halanaerobiales; family DTU029; genus JAKSCG01. The sequence goes on along the minus strand of JAKSCG010000141.1, from coordinate 15,656 downwards.
AACATGATGTTGAAGGATCTTTGACTGGAAAACCCATAGATATTTCTAAATAATGAATCAGAATTTTCAGCCTAGTTTTGATTATATACTTTACAAAAGTTTTAGATTACGAATATACTTCCAAACTTCTTGATAAAACAAGGAGGTTGTTTAATGGTGCAAAAAAAGCTATAGTTTAAAATAAAATAAATAAGTTCATAGCAACTTTTAAAAAACATGTAACCGTTAACAAAGTAATACTTTTTTGTTCTTAGGTAAATGGCACTAAAGATAATTTTAGTGACATTGATCTGAATGGTTTTGACGCTTCATTAATATAACCGTTTTTGAATAAGGGGGGTATACCCCCCTTTTTCAAACCCTTAAGTTCATATTATAAGTAAGTATATCATGTCCCATGAAATACTCCAACTCTGCTAGGGGCTAAATAGCTATCGAGCTTCCTATGAACGTCATGAAATTTCCTCTTTCCAATACCATAATTTTCTAAAATATCAAGACATCATTCTCATCAAATGCCTGAAAAGATGTAAAGATGATTGCTAAAATTGCACTGAAATACCTGGCAATCAAGATGGCAATCATAATCGCAATCTGATATTTTATCGCCGTTAACGGCAAGACACCCCCTAAAATCTGCCCGGTCATCATTCCGGGCAAAGCAACTAATCCGATCGTTTCAATTGAGGCGATTGTAGGATTAATTGAAGCCAGAACAGCATCTTTAAAATAAGGTCTTAGTGCTTCTGTTTTATTGGTACTCAGGCTTAGCGAATAATAATACTCGTTTTTATTCTGTTTAATTGCTTGATAAAAGCGATTAACGCTGATGATATTACCGTTTAAGCAATTTCCCAGCAACATTCCCCCAATAGTAATCATATAGCGGGCATTAAACAAATGATCCAGGCTAATTACAAAAGCGTTAAAAAACAATAAAACAATTACATTTGGGAGTATAAAGGCTAAAAACAACGGGATAAACAGTTTAAAGAGCTGAAAACTACAGGATCTGGCCGCGGAAAAACTAGCTACCATGATCATAAAGAGCAGATAAGCAAGATTCAGGAAGGGATTGTTAAGCCTAAAAATGGACTGGAGAAAGAGCCCAACCAGACTAAGTTGTATGACCATTCGAGCGAGCGCATAAAAGATCTCCTTGTTGAGCCCAATCCTTAATTTGCGGTTGATTACCAGTACCGGTATTATTAAAATAAGCAAACTGGCTATTGATAAATAAGAAACCTCTTCTACATTCATTTTTACCATTCCTCTACTCTAACCAGATTATTTTTACTCCAAATCTGATCATGGGAAATTATTAAAACAGTTTTATGCTGTTTTAACACATAATTGACTAAAACTTTTTTGCTCTCTTGATCTAGTCCGGTTGTAATTTCATCTAACAACCAGACCGGCCGATTCAACATAATACAGATGATTAAGCCCAATCGCTGTCTTTCTCCCCCGGAAAGTTGACCGACTTCCTTGGTGATTAGATCAGCCGGGAGAAGAAAAAAATCAATCAGCTCCATTACCTTCTCTTTGGTAATTGAGATGGTCCGATTATATTTATAGTCAAATATCTCGTTAATTAAATCCCATACTTTTAGATTTCTCAAATCTACATCCTGACTTACATAAGCAATATTTCTTCGAAAATAGAACAAATTATTTCGATCTAATCGCCTCCCTTTAAAGAGGATCTCACCCTGGTCAGAGCGTTGAAACCCTAAAAGGAGTTTGAATAATGTCGATTTGCCTCGGCCGGAAGCTGCCCGGAGCAAGACCTTTTCCCCCTCCGCAATATTCAGATTAAAATCGGCAAATACCACCTGATCACCAAAGGCTAAACTGATCTCTTTAAATTGGATCAAGCTGCTCACCCTCTTCCTTTACTTCATGGAACAAAGCAGCTGCTTTTTCTACTGCCGCTTTTAAGACCTCTTCCCCCAGCTCAGTGCTTTGATAGAACTTTATGATCTTACCGTCAACATTTTTTTCTGTCTTAACTAATAATTTTTCCTTTTCCATTCTGTTTAATAAAGGATAAAGCATCCCGGGACTAACTTTATAACCGTGCTCAGCTAACTCTTTGATCATCCACGTCCCGTAAATCGGTTCCTTTTTGGCATGGTATAATATGTGGATCTGAATAAATCCTAAAAATAGCTTCCGTAATATTTGTTCTTTCATCAGTAATCCCCTTTTTATCCTTTTATATTAAATATCAGTATACGATATCGTTTTTTGATATCACCATTTGATATTATCCTATCATTAATCTCACCGACTGTCAACCAGCAGCCAATTATTTTTTTAATTATTTAGATTGCCGGGCATACCGGACCACCCCGGTTTAGTCCTAATTTATACTAGCTAACATTTGTATGGTATAATAGGATTAGCTAAACTACTTATGGAGGTACTTAGATGGCTAATTTTGTTCCATTTCTCTCTTATATTTTGGTCGTAACCTTTACACCAGGGCCCAATAATATCATGTCAATGGCTAATGCAAATCAGTTTGGTTATCGTCGAACCCTAAGGTTCATTCTTGGTATTTTTTCCGGTTTTACGGTTATCATGCTGCTGGCCAGTTATTTTAGCCTTTTACTCTATAACCTGCTCCCCACCATCAAACTGGCCATGAGGATAATCGGAGCAACCTATATGGGGTATCTCGCTTACCAGATCATAACCAGTACTAAACAAATTAACGAGCAACAAGCACGAATAAATTCATTCTCAACAGGGATGTTGATGCAGTTTGTTAATCCCAAAGTTATTCTATACGGGATTACAATCGTCTCCAACTTTATCACCCCGTATTATCAATCCAGTATTACCTTGTTTTTTTTCGCGATATTCCTGGCATCATTCTCCTTTATGTCTACTTCCTGCTGGGCACTGTTTGGGGTGATCTTTGAAAGATATCTATCCCGGTATCGAAAACCCTTTAATTGGGTGATGGGGTTACTATTATTGTATAGTGCCGTTTCCATTCTCTTTTTATAAAATAGCCAATATCATTTCCTAATCAGACCGGCAGTGTTTAAAGTTATGCTGATTCATTTACGGTAAATTGACTGTTGTATAGTTCATAGTAAAACCCCTGCCGGGTTAATAACTCTTGATGGCTGCCCTGCTCAATAATTTCTCCGTCATTAATCACCAGGATTAAATCGGCATTTTTAATTGTACTCAAACGGTGCGCAATCACAAAGCTGGTCCTTCCTTGCATTAAACTCAACATTGCCTCCTGAATTTGCAATTCTGTTCTGGTATCGACACTACTGGTCGCTTCATCTAAAATCAAAATAGCCGGGTCTGCCAGGACAGCTCTAGCTATGGTGAGCAATTGGCGCTGGCCCTGACTTAAGTTGCCCCCATCATCTGATAAAACAGTATCATACCCTTGCGGAAGTCTCTTAATAAATTGTTCGGCATTAGCGATCCGGGCCGCAGCTTCCACTTCTTGATCGGTAGCAGTCAAGCGCCCATATCTAATATTCTCTCTAACCGTATCGGAAAAAAGATAGGTATCCTGTAAAACGATCCCTAAGCAAGAACGCAAACTATTTCTGCTGAAAGAACGGATATCCTGTCCGTCGATTAAGATCGAGCCGGTATCTATCTCATAAAAGCGAGTTAAAAGATTGACAATCGTAGTCTTCCCGGCCCCGGTCGGTCCTACTAAAGCAATCGTCTGGCCGGGTTTTACCCGGAGACTAATATCTTTTAAAACCGGTGTTTCCTTTTGATAGCCAAAGGAAACATGCTGCAAAGCTACTTCACCCCTAATCCTGTCCGGCCCGGTCCGGTTGCCGGGTTGGTCTTGTTCCGGCTTTTCATCCATGACCGCAAAGACCCGCTCTGCACCTGCTATTGCTGACTGGAGCAAATTAAACTGATTAGCCAGTTGACTTAATGGTCGGAAAAATTGTTTCAAATAGTTAATAAAACTGGCAATGATCCCGATTGTAATTAACTCCTTCAGTACCAACCATCCCCCAACCCCTACTAATAGTGCAAAAATGATATTGTTTAAGACATTGAACAGGGGGTGAATCAGTCCGGCCAAAACCTGAGCCCGTTGACTAATCTTTTTCAATTTACCGTTATATTTTGCAAACTGGTCGATACTCTTCTCTTCCCGTGCAAAGAGCTTAACTACTCGTTGCCCCGATATATTTTCTTCGATAAATCCGTTTAATTCACCTAAAGCTTGCTGCTGCTCGGCAAAATACTTGCGGGTAAATCCGGCGATTTTTTTGGTTGTCAGGAGAATTGCCGGTATAATCATAACACAAACCAGGGTAAGGGTCGGGCTTAACCATAGCATCACGCTAATTGTTCCCACTACCATCAATAAACTGGCCATGATCTGGGTAATGCTTGTATTTAGTGTATTACTGACATTTTCTAAATCATTGGTCAGTCTACTCATTAATTCACCATGGGGATTACGGTCAAAAAAGCTGACGGGAAGGGTCTGAATTTTGCTGAATAAATCTGTCCTCATCTTGTAGACAGTTTTTTGGGCTACTCCGATCATGATATAACTCTGCAACCACGAAAACAAGGCATTTAATAAATAGACTACACCCATTATTATGGCTATGAGCAAAAGACCTTTAAAATCCCCCGGAATTATATAATTGTCAATCGCCTGTCCGATTAGCAAAGGACCGGCCAGACCGAAAACAGAACTTAAGACAACCAACATAAAAACCCAACTGAGTAGTAGTTTTTGTTCTTTGAGGTAATCCCACAATCTAAGCAAAGTCGCTTTGCGATCCTTAGTCTTGGGCAGAGGACCCTTAAACATGTGTCCTCTTCCGCCTAATCCTCTGGGCGAGCCTCCTTGATGACCGCTTGAAGGTCTGAACATCCTAAATAACCCCCTTTCCCAGCTGTGAGGTGTAAATATCCTGATATATTTTACAGCTTTTCAGCAGTTCGGTACTACTACCTTGGGCCACGATTTTCCCGTCATCCAGGACCAGGATTTTATCGGCTTGGTGAACAGTACTGATCCGCTGAGCGATCACAATCATCGTGCACTGTTTCATTAACTCCCTCAATCCTCGCTGGATTCTTGCTTCAGTACCAACATCAACCGCACTGGTACTATCATCTAAAATTAGTATTTTAGACTTTTTAAGCAAGGCCCGGGCAATTGCTAGCCGCTGCTTCTGTCCACCGGAGAGATTTACACCCTTTTGACCCAACTGGGTTTGATAACCTTCCGGAAAACTGGTAATAAAGTAATCGGCCTGGGCAACCCGGGCTGCCTGGCTAACCTCCTCCGGCGAAGCATCTTGATTGCCCAATTTAAGATTATCATAAATAGAACCGGAAAAAAGTAATGACTCCTGTAAAACCACGCTAATGCTTTTCCGTAATGTATTCAGTTTAAGATCCTTGATATCCTTGCCATCAATTAGTATTCTTCCTGCTGTCGGCTCATATAAACGGGGGATTAGATTAATCAAAGTAGATTTCCCCGCGCCGGTTGCTCCAATAATTGCAACTGTTTCTCCCGGTTTGGCTTCAAATGATATATTTTTAAGGACAGGTTCTCCCTTCGCCCCCTGATACCGGAAGGAAACATTTTCAAAGCGCAGTTCTCCCTCAGTAATCGAAGAACTGTCGGCCCCGGTTCGATCCTTGATATCAACCTCACTCTCTAATACCTCGTTGATCCGGTCAGCCGACGCCTTGGCCCGGGATACCGCCATTAAAATAAAAGCTACCATCAAAAGCGATGTCAGAATCTGAGTCAAATAATTGATAAAAGCAATCAACTGACCAACCTGCATATTTCCCTGGTTAATTTGAATTCCCCCAAACCAGAGCACCGCAACGATACTTAAATTCAAAATCAGTAAGATGATCGGTAAAACCAGGGCCACCATTCTGGAAGCCTTTACTGTTATCTCGATTAGCTCTTGATTAGCTTGAGCAAATCTTGTCTTTTCAAAATCAGCTCGAACAAAGGCTTTAACCACCCTTACCCCGCTTAAATTTTCCCGTATAACCTCATTTACTCGATCCAGCTTTTGCTGCACGATGGCAAACAAGGGGAAGCCCCTGGCAATGGCTATTGAGAGGGCTAAAACCAGTAATGGAATAGCTACCACCAGGCTCAAGGCTAAACGGGCATTAATCAAAACAGCCATAATAATACCGCCAATGCACATAAACGGTGCTCTAATTACTATCCTTAATGCCATATATACAATATTTTTTACTTGCAGCACATCATTGGTTAATCTGGTAATTAAGGAAGCCGTTTTAAATCGATCCAGATTAGCGAAGGAAAATGACTGAACCTTTCGATATAAATCGGTTCTGAGATCAGCCGCAAAGCCTTCGCTGGCAATGCTGGATGCGATTGTACATCCCACTCCGGCCATCATCCCGATAATGGCAACTCCGATCATCGTTAATCCGATTCTCATGATCAATGACAGATCACCGGTAGCAATCCCCTGATCGACGACCATGGCGATTAATCTGGGTTGCAGTAAATCCATCGCCACCTCTAAGAGCATCAGTAACGGCGCCAGCACAACCATTTTGGGGTATGACTTAAGATAAGAAAAAAGCTTAAACATCAAATTCCCTCCTGCTATTTAAGTTAGATATCTAACTATTTTAATAAAAAAAGTCCTAATTCCTACTCCGGCTCCGACAGGTTTTCACTGATCTGAAGAAAAAAGCGCCGGAGCAGTAACTTCTCTTCCGGGGTAAAACCTTGAAAACACTTCTGTTGAAGGATTTTCATTTTTCCCTCTACTATCCCCAAAATATTGCTTCCTTTTGCGGTTAGATAGACCCGTGAAATCCTGAGATCATCCCGGTCTCCCTTCCTTTCAACTAACCCAACCTTTTCCATTCTCCGAATCATCACCGAAATCGAAGCGGCTTTGAGCTGTATCTTTTCAGCCAATTCCTTTTGGGTTATTCCATCGTTTTCGGCCAGGGTAAACAAAATAAAGGGCTGTCCTTTATACAACCCTATTTTATTAAGCAACTTATGCAAACGATGATGGTAAAGCTTGATTACCCGGGAAAACATAAATTCTAAGGAATCGTGCTCAAATAAATCCATTACAGTCAACTCCTAAATTGGTCAATATAAAGTTAGACGTCTAACTTTATTATCAGCTATCTTAGTCCCTTTGTCAAGTATTTTCTATTTACGATTTAAGCACAAAATGCAGATTATACCCACTTTTTTCTTTGAATTCTGCTTTAATCTCCGCCAGAACAGCCGGATTGACTTCCCCGTTCACTTCTACTTTAACCAGTGCTTGCCCGTTATATAGACTGGGGTTCTTCCTTAACCTGATTTGATGAGATGCCATCATTCTTCGGGCCAGATTGATGATCTCACTCTGAATAGCTGTCGGCCCAATCTTGATTGTCCAGCCGGTAGTACCGGCTAACTTATCGACAAGACCCCGGTATCTTTGACCTACTTCCGGTGAAATAAAATAAAGCTCCAGGTAAGGCAAGCCACCGGCTACCTTCCGACTCTTTTTATAGATCTTGACCTTAAGCGGCTTAAATTCTTCATCAATATACTTAAAGGCCTGATTCTGTTCCATCATCTCAGTAGGATCAAGCTGACTAAGCAATAAATCCCCTGCTTCTTTTTTCTCAGCTTCACTCTCCGGGGTAGTTAAAATCAGCTCGATACCGGTAATTTGGCAAAAATTAGCGATTAATTTTTTCCTGCCTTCCGGTTCCTGAGACAGTGTTACCTCACATCTTCCCTGGTCACGATAATATGAAATTTTGGTGAGATCAATCTCCGGCGGAATAATTTGATAGACCATCTCCTCAAGGGCCGCCTGATTACAGTCCTGATTTAATACTACCTCCCAGCCGGTTTCTACCGCTAATTTGGCTATTTCAGCCTTATATTTTTCTCGGGCAATAGCCGGAAAATTAAAATGAAGTAGAATAATCTTGTCATCGCTCCGGGCACCCCGTTTATAAAGATCGGTTCCAAAGGGAAATAACCGATCAACGACCGTAAACATCTGATTCATCTCCATTATTCCCTTGTCTGCGGTCAGTTCTTCTTCCGCCACCGGGTGGTAAAGAAATAAACGCCGACGGTTTGGTGTAAAGTACTTGCCTTGATTTAAAAGTTTTCGATAGTGTTCAACTTGATCATCAGTCACAGCAAGCTGGTCGCTCCCCTCCTGGAGATAAATTAACTCCTCAACTGAATAAGCAGTATCAGTACCGGTTTTATTATAAACATGTCTCCACAGGTCTTCAAGATTATCCGGATTAAGGCCTGTTCTTTGCTGCAAAGAATCCAACTGCTTACTAAAGTCAAACTGTTTGCGCGGATTCCGCAAATCAATCGAAAATTTTTCTCCATTTTTGGGAACATAAATACCGGCCCTTACCTCTTTATTGAGCTCAATAGCTAATTGATCAACAATTTCTTGATTGCCATGAACCAGAAATATCTTGCGTGGTGATACCCGATGGACCAAGCCGAGCAGTTCCCCTTTATCAGCGTGGGCCGATAAACCGTACTTACCAAATTGGCAGCCAACTGCTAACCTCTTATTATTAATGAGCAACTCGGGGTTTTCGACTTCGTTTTCCAGCAAATCCAAAATATCTCTACCGGGTGCCTCCTCATCCTGATATCCGGTAATGGCAATAAAGTTTTTCCGGTCGGCAAGGAATTCCTCGGCATAATAACAACTGGGCCCGCCTTTCAACATACCGGAACTGGAAATAACACAGAGCGGCTCAGCACTTCTGACTATCTCTTCCCGCTGATCATGGTCTCTAACCTCAATGATCCTGTCATCATAGAAGATCGCATTGCCCTTGAAGATCTTGCGGGCCAGATTGGGCTGGAGATAATTAGGATGGAGTTGATAGATTCGATTGACCGACCGGACCATCCCGTCAATGTATATATTAAACCCGGGTAGCTCTTTTTTATTGAGGGCCCGTCGCAAAATCAGAATAATTTCCTGGGCCCGTCCCAGGGCAAAGGCGGGGATTAGTATTTTCCCGTTTCTGGCGATAACCTCTCTGACTACCGCTACTAATCTTTCTTCTTCCAGCTTCCGATTGGAATGCAGCTTGTCTCCGTAAGTTGCTTCGGAGATGATTACATCAGGCCTTAAACGGGGAACAGAACAGCCGATCACTGTCTGCTGGTCGGTAACCGAATAATCGCCCGTATAAAGCAAAGTCCCCGTTTGGCCCTGGATATAAACAAAGGCTGCCCCGGCAATATGACCGGCCGGATAAAAAGTCACCCGGAGAGCACGACCGGGAATCGGTTTAAAAGTATACTGGGGAGAGAAGCAAATAATTCGGTCCAGCATCTCCACTACATGCTGCTCCGCATATATCGGGATATCCGCCTCAGCCCGTTCCATTATTTTCAAACTATCATAAAGCAGAACCCTGAGCAAGGCTTTACTGGCATGGGTCATATAAATCCGGGCCTCAGGGTATTCCCGGCTGATCACTGGTAAAGCACCACTGTGATCAAGATGGGCATGACTGACCAGGATCGCATCTACTCCGCCCTGCTCCTGAATCAAACGAAAATCAGGTAAATTATCACTACCCTTCATTCTAATTCCACAGTCCAGTAACAGATTCTGCTGATCTATTTTTAATAAATAACAACTGGCCCCAACTTCTCTGGCGCCACCGCAAAAAGTAAGATCCATTTTTATTCCCTAACCCCCTGTACACTTTTTATCTTTCTATCTCTTATCATAAATAATTTCACTAATTTTTTCAACAGCTTTGTTATTTTATGTAACAAAAGTGTATAATCCTGGGTAAGCAACAAAAACTAGCATTAACAAAGGAGATTCAGAGATGAAATTTACACAATCCTACTGGCTAGACTCAACCCCAGCGACTAATTATCCGACATTAAAGAAAGATACGACTTTAGAGATCGTAGTTATCGGTGGTGGTATTGTAGGGATTACCAGTGCCCTCCTCCTGCAAAAAGAAGGCTGCCAGATAGCACTTCTCGAAGGTAATCGAATTATCCAAGGGGCTTCCGGTTATACAACTGCCAAGATCACTGCCCAACATAATCTAATCTATGCGGAGCTACTCAACACCTTTGGACGGGAAAAAGCCCAACAATACGGTGATGCTAATCAAAAAGCACTCAACTTTATCGAAAACACCATTAAAAACGAACAGCTATCCTGTGATTTTCAGACTTTACCGGCCTATGTTTATACTACCGAACAAAAATATGTTGCCAAAATCGAAGAAGAGGTGACAGCTTGTCAGAAACTGGGTCTAGAGGCCGGTTATTATGAAGATCTACCTTTAGCCCTGCCAATTAAAGCCGCTATTCAATTACCGGGACAAGCCCAATTCCACCCCAGGAAATATCTGTTAGCTTTAGCCGAAAAGTTTGTTCAACTCGGCGGAGTTATCTATGAAAATTCAAGGATTGTTGAGGTAGAAAAAAACCCTGCCCCCATCTTAACGACGGCAGCAGGATATAAAATCAAATGTGAGCGGGTAATTATTGCCTCTCATTTCCCCTGTTATGATGGCCTGGGGTTTTACTTTACCCGCCTCAGACCGGAACGGTCCTATCTTGTTGGTTTTACCGCCAAAGATAAATTCCCGCCCGGTATGTTTATTTCAGCCGAAAAACCAATCCGGTCGCTCCGCTGCCAAAAATACGGAGAGGGAGAACTCATTTTACTGGGGGGAGAAGGCCACCGCACCGGCCATGGCCAAGAGACCGGTCTGCATTATCAGGATTTAAACAAATTTGGCCACCAGCTCTTTTCCGTTGAAGAGGGGCTTTATCAATGGTCTACGCAAGATTATATCACACTGGACCAAGTCCCTTATATCGGTAAATTAACCAGTTCAAACAAAAACATCTACCTGGCTACCGGCTTTGGTAAATGGGGGATGAGCGGCGGAACTAGTGCTGCATTAATCTTAAGAGACTTAATAATTAATGGCTCCAGTCCATACGAGCAATTATTTAGTCCGTCCAGAAATATAACGGCCGGTTCAGTAAAAAATTTCATGATCGAAAACCTTGACACCTCCAAAGAATTTATTAAAGGGAAGATTAAAGGCGGAGAAGAAAAAGCCCTTTTAGGCCGGGGAAAAGGCCAAGTTGTTCAAATTGAAGGAGAAAAATATGGAGGTTATCGAGATCCGGCCGGAAAACTGCATCTTGTCGACATCACTTGTCCTCACCTTGGGTGTGAGCTTACCTGGAATTCGGCCGAAAGAACCTGGGATTGTCCCTGCCATGGTTCCCGCTTCAACTTTAAAGGTCAAATAATTGAAGGACCGGCCCTGCAACCATTAAAATATTTCCCGGGAAAAGCGGAATGAACCTTCTTATAAACCTCTCACAACTCTTCACCTGATATATTATTGCTGCATCAGAGCTGCAACTTCGCTATCACTCAGTGCACAATTGAACACTTTAACATTATCCATGTTACCTTTAGTATTACCGGTACATAGTGTAAGTTTACCTTCATTTACCGAAGGGACTGTAAGCCTATTCGGAGTAAGGTTCCCAATTGAATTATCAGTAATTGAGTTAGTGAGTACTCCATCCCGGTATAGTTTAAATGTGTTTCCTTCACGAACTCCGGTAAACTGTACCCAAACACGATTGTAGTCATTATGGTAATCAGCCGGGTCAATTACTTTAAGCATATTGTTGTCCTGATCACGTACCACCAAACATACTTTTCGGATATCATCCTTATCTTTGAACATGTCAAACGCAATACCCGAGTAATTTTCAGTGGTATTACCAATTTTAACAAACTGGCCCCACCACATATCTTCATGACGGAAGCGGAAACTAATAGTGAAATCGCCATTTTCAAACCAGAAATTTTCAGGATTTTTACATTTAATATGCTCATTTTTTCCAGCGAAGTATACGGTGTTATCATAAATTCCGTCAGGATCAGCGACTACAGCCGCAGTTCCAGGAACGTCAAGGAGAAAAAATATTCCATCATTACCAAGTGCGCAGGCGGAACTGTCAACAAAGGTATTAGCAACGACTTCTTCAAAATCAAACTCAGCTAAGGCAATTGGTGTACTTTTAACAATAATACTGTATGTCCCCGGAGCTGGTGTTAAGACTATATCCCCGCTATATTTTTGGGGAATATTTCGGAGAATGTTCACATAAACATCAGTTCCCCAATAGTTCTTAAATGTAATAGTAGGAGTTGGGCCATCTGCTACTGTGAAGGTGGCTTCCATTAAAACATCAACTGCAGTAGAGAAGTAATTAACAGTAATAAGCGGGAGTTCTTCAGTTGATGTGATTAAATGCAATCCATAACTAGTCGCATTTTTCAGAAAAGCATAACCCAATTCCCTACCTTGTAAGTTGGTAATACATAAATCTGCTTTAGCAGCAAAGCATAACGCACTGACTTCATTTGCACTGCTATCTTTTTTCATAACAATATCTTGGTGGTTAACACCGTCAATTGTTTGGACGATCATTTCAGCTGTGCCGCCTGCCGCAGTGGTAATCGGGGTAAAGACCGGCTCGTTTTCAGTTACATTATCAAATGGAAATAGAACGGTCAGGAATTCTGTATCTTCTGCGGTTACCTGTCCGTCTGCTACCCTGTGCAGATCATTAATTGCTTTTTTACTGGAAAGAAAACAGGGTTGTTCATTCTGAACAATAGTGACAGAGGTGGGCATAATAAATTTTGATTTAAGGCACACATCTTCTACTTTATCATGGTAGAGAATCGTTTGATCTGATATTGAAAGATCTGAATCAATACTCCGGCCCATATGTAGCCGCCAGTGATATGTATGCTCTGCGCTTCCGCCGACTCCCTCAACAATATCATGAATCACAAGATAGCGCTTACCGGGAAAAAAGAAATTTCTACCTATTTTAAGAGGATATGGTTTTGTCTTTGAATATGTAACATTGGTGAACGAAATATCACCATAGTCCGAAAACTCGACTTGTTCAATGGTCACAAAATCATTTTCAGTTGAACCAATTTCATACGGATACTTTCCTAGTACATAGGGTGCTCCGAGCGCCAGGTCGATTCCACCATTTGCATATACCCACCATGTGTCATAATTATCCACCCCAATCAGATTATGGCCGGAGGGATGTTTTGCCCGTTGATGATCAAACCACATGCTCTGTACATTCTGATGCTCTTCAGGGAGGTTTAAATAAGTTGCGCAAGTTTTTTTATCTACTCCCGGATAACCCGGATCTATTGCAAGATAGGCACCCTTAGCCCTGATGCTGAAACTGCTCTGATCAGCGTGGAAATGCGAACGACGAGCGATATTATTAGCTGCGACATGAATACAGATAGCATTATGATCTTCTGGATCTTTACTGCTGCGCATAAGAATATGACTACCCTTCACTACCGTTGAATCAATTTCCGGTTTGACCGATGAGTGATTTGCCGGATTCCAAACCCCTTTAAAAATAATAGATTCTTTACCGGGCTGGCTATATAGCCTCCCTTTCACAAGTGCTGTATCAATCAGCCAGTTAACCTGAGCAGGATTACTGGAAAATTTAGCAAGTGTAGCAAGAGCGCCACACAAGTTGGCATCGTTAATTGCATCATCAACATTTGGATACTCAAATGAGGGAGTAAGAAGTTTGATATGGGCATCGACCATTCCGCCAATTCGACTTTTATGTTCGGCTGTTAGGAGGCCATGTTTGTCCGCAGATTCAAAAACCGTATCAAGACTGTTCAAGATATCGTTGATATAAGTCATTCCTTCCATGTAATATCCGTCCGGCGAGAAGACTTGGTCAATATATCCTTTACTTGGGTCTGTCGTGATATCAGAGTCAAAAAACATCGCAATTACAAATTGGGCAAGTTCGTCACCAGTTTTTGCACTGCCGTCATGCAGTGTTACCGAAATATCTCCAAGGGCTTTACCAATTGAGTATAATCCGCACATTGAAAGTATTTTTTGATTAGCATGTACCTGAGCATTGTTTCCGGTTGGATGAAGCCAAAAATTACCATTGCGTCCTGTCCACCAGCCGCCTACACCGTTTAAAATTTTGTACATATGAGCAGTAAATTCTTTAATATGACGATATTTGCCAAGAAGATTGAGCAGTGCGGGTTTTCCAAGCCGACTTAATAAATCATTATACATAATGTCATAGGTGATTGCAATTGAATTGCCATAAACGCCCATGTGCCAGACCCACATATCTTCCTGAGCACTTGTTTCGTCTTTATAGTCCACATATACTCCGTTTCCAAGGTGTAATAATACGTCTATTGCTTTATCCCGGTATTCACTTCGCGGTCTAGGATAAACATATCCATCTTCATCATCAATCCCTTTATTATTATCATCTTTGATAAGAAAATATAACATTGAACAAGCAGCTCCAATTTTGGCTTTTGATAGTTCAGATGCAGCAGTACTTGCTATATCCAGTTCAGAAGCAGGCTTGGTCTTCCTGTTAGCATCACGTCCGCCATCCCAGGCTTGTTCAGCCGTATTAATCAGCTTGGAGCGATATGCACTGTAGTCCGAACTGATAAAATTTGCCCGCATCGTCAAGTAATCCGAAGCATCAAAAATTAGGTGCGGGTGTTTCTTTGCCAAAAATAATTTTTCCATTAACATCTCTCCTTTGAAACGTAATACCAGAAACAACCAAAACTTACGTTTTGTTTTTGTTATTTTAACATACATTTGTTCGCTTTTCAAGCTTTTTTTTATCCTATTTTGGGAGCAAATCTTGAAATCTTATCGACTTGCTCCCAAATACTTATTTATTCCCATCGCCAAAACTTAATAGTTAAAACCAGATTAAAAATTAACCATCCTCCCAACACTAATAGGTTAAAGATCATGCTATTGCCGGAAGTAGCTCCGACCATCACTTGTCTTAAGGCATCTCCTAAATAAGTTAGCGGAATAACCCTGACAATGGGCTGAATATAATCCGGTAAGATTTCCACCGGAAAAAATACGCCGGAGAGAATGAGCATCGGAAACTGAGTTACCTGTATAATCCCATTACCACTATCAATAGATCGCGCAAAAGAGATTAGCAAATACCCCATACTGATAAAGACCAGTGCTCCGACTATTACCACCCCGGCTACTGCTAATAGATTCCCCACCATGTCTACTCCAAAGACTAGCTTTCCTAACAATATAATCAATGTAGCCTGGACCAAAGCTACTAATAGCCTGAGCAGAAGTTCACTAGCTAATAGTACTTCTCTTGGCAAAGGGGTAACTGATAATCCCCTGAGTATTTTAGTCTCCCTAAGCTCCAACAAATGTAATGAACCAAAAAGACCTAATTGCATCAAGGCCATTGCCAGTAATCCTGGTAACATATACTCAAAATTAGTAAGTTGTTTAGCTTGGACGGGTTGAGGTTGTAATGATATCATTCTATCATGACCAATAATTTCAAACTCAAGATCAATTAAAAACCCTTCAATAATTGGCAATAAAGAATAAATAATTGTACTCCGACCTGAATCAAAATAAATGGGTACTTTTATCCCTTTATCCGCTCCTGTTTCACCAGGATCAAAATCTAGCAGTGACAAGACTACCGCCCG
>JAKSCG010000156.1 GCA_022360715.1 Halanaerobiales bacterium | reverse complement strand
TATGCAAAGCAACAATTATAATAAGATATTACAATTTTATGACGATAATACGGTAAAAAAGTATATTAAGATGATTCTTGCTATCTGAAAAGGTAGTCATGATAAAAACTACTACCTAATGGGAGAGCAATTTGATTTAACGGAAAGGAAGGATGCCTCTTGGAATTAACCAAAAACAGAGCTCGTAGCAGTTTTTTACCATATGCCCAACAGGATATAGATGAGCAGGATATCAAGGCAGTGGTTGATGTTTTAAAGAGTGATTGGTTGACAACCGGTCCAAAAATAGAACAATTTGAGCGGGAAATGGCCGATTATTGTCAGGCCAGATATGCTGTTGCCGTAGCAACCGGGACAGCTGCTTTACATACAGCCTGTTATGCCGCCGGGATTAAGCCTGGAGATGAAGTAATAACCTCGCCAATGACATTTGCGGCCAGTGCTAATTGTATCTTATACCAGGGTGGTAAGCCAGTATTTGCTGATATTGATCCGACTACTTATAATATTGACCCTGAACAGATCGAAAGAAAGATTACTGCTCGCACTAAAGCGATTATTCCGGTTGATTATACCGGGCAACCGGCTGAGCTGGACCGGATTAAGGAGATAGCCCAAAGACATCAACTACTCGTTATTGAAGATGCCGCCCATTCCCTGGGGGCAGAATTTAAAGGTCAGAAGGTGGGGAGCATGGCAGAACTGACAACTCTCAGCTTTCATCCTGCTAAACATATCACCTGCGGTGAAGGTGGAATGGTTTTGACTGACAACAATCAATTATATAATAAAATGAAACAGTTCAGAACCCACGGAATTATCAAAGGTTCAGCCAGCGAGAATTGTAACCAGGAACCCTGGTTATATCATCAACAAGTACTGGGGTATAATTATCGGATGACCGATTTGCAGGCTGCTCTTGGGCTATCACAGCTAAAAAAGATCGATAGCTTTATTAGTAGAAGGAGGGAGATCGCTGCGCGCTATAATGATACTTTTTCTGAGCTGGATCTGGTTGAAATACCAGCACAACTTTCCGGGAGTAATTCAAGCTGGCATCTCTATATTATTAAACTGAAACTGGAGAAACTTAAAGCGGGACGCAAAGAAATCTTTAATACCCTTCGCCAAGAGAACCTGGGGGTTAATGTACATTTTATTCCGGTTTATTATCATCCGTATTATCAAAAATTAGGGTATAAAAAGGGACTCTGCCCGGTGGCTGAAGATCTTTATGAAAGATTAATTACCTTACCCCTTTTTCCCAAGATGATTGAGCATGATGTTGACTATGTAGTTGATATTGTGACTGCTGTATTGAGAGAGAATATACTGGTGAGGTAGCTGCTAGTATTTATTAAATAGTTAAGTAGAAAGAAGGGTGTCGTAATGAAAAAAATATGTATTCTCGGTTTAGGATATATTGGACTTCCAACAGCTGCTATGTTTGCGACACATGGTCATAAAATAATTGGTGTAGATAAAAATACTACAGTGATTGATTTAATAAACCAGGGTGAGGTTCATATTGATGAACCCTATTTAGATATTATGGTCCAAGCAGCGATTCGTTCTGGAAATATGTTGTCTCAAACAGAGCCAGATTATGCTGATGTCTTTATTATAGCTGTTCCTACACCAATTACCAATAGAAAATGTGCTGATCTTACTGATGTTAGGGCAGCAACTGAAGCAATTATTCCCTATTTACAGTCGGGAAATATTGTAATTCTAGAATCTACTGTACCTCCAAAAACAGTTCAAGATGTTATGATTCCAATATTAGAGAAATCTGGTTTGAAATTGGGAGAGGAAATATTTATGGCCTACTCGCCAGAACGAGTTATGCCGGGGAAAATATTACTGGAGTTGGTTGAAAATAATCGTATAATTGGCGGTATAAATCATAAATCAGCAGAACTGGTAGGGGATTTATATAAGACCTTTGTTCGAGGTGAGGTTATCCTGACTGATGCAACTACTGCTGAAATGGTAAAATTGATCGAAAACTCGTATCGAGATATCAATATTGCTTTTGCAAATGAAGTAGCATTAATATGTGAGAGTTTAGGAATTAATGGCTGGAATGTGATTGATTTTGCCAATAAGCATCCAAGGGTGAATATTCTTAGTCCTAGCCCAGGCGTTGGGGGACATTGCATTGCTGTTGATCCTTGGTTTATTATCGAAGCAGAAGAAACGTTGTCTCAACTTATAAAAACTAGTAGAAAAATTAATGATCATATGCCAGGTTTTGTGGCAAACAAGGTAGAAAAAATTTTATCTTCAGTTGAGGGCCCAAAGGTAGTTACAATTTTGGGAATCACATATAAAGCTAATGTAGATGATATGCGTGAGAGTCCCATTCTTGAACTTGTGGACTTGCTTAAAAGTAAAGATTGTGTGATACGGGTTATTGATCCTCATATTAAAGAACACGATTATTTGTTTAAAGATATTTATAAAGCAGTTCAAAACAGCGATCTCTTATTATTGGCCGTAAATCATTTTGAATTTAGGCATCTTGACT
>JAKSCG010000083.1 GCA_022360715.1 Halanaerobiales bacterium | reverse complement strand
GGCCCCACTGACCCGGGTTTTAGTTCGTTGGGAAAATTATTGTATGAGCAGCTTCGCGAGCAATTGTAAAGGTAATCTTGATTGAAAAGGGGGGTAATCGCCAATCTTGTTGTTTAAAAGAATTTTGTTCTACCTACTGCTCATTATATCTCTCAGCCAGTTTAATACCGATGCCGCCTTTTTTAGCAGTGATATGGAGAAATTGATCCGGGCCGGCCGGACGATCACTGTGCAGTTGGAAGACGGAATAAACATGGTTATGGTTAAACCCAACCAGGATGATACCCTTTATCGAACTGATGATGGTCAGGGGTTTAAACTGAGCAGAGAGCAGTTGTATATCCTCAGGGTAGAAGAAAAAGTCAGCTCTTTTATGCAAATACAGGTATTTGCCTCCAAGAATCAAGCAAAGGCTAACCAGGTTTATCGGGAATTAATTGAACAGGGCTATCAACCAATAGAAATAGTTCAGGAAGGGGAGTGGTTTAAAGTAAGGGTGGGCCACTTTGCCGGGACTGAACAAGCGGAAGCGACTAAAAAACAGTTAGAACAAGCGAGTTGGGGCGTCTGGTTGGTCAGAAAGAAAGAATCCCGCTCTGCCCGGATTTATCTTTATGGTGAGCAGGGCCAGGAGCTTTTTTCCGGGAGAAGTCTCTATGTAAACGGTGTGATCGAACTGGGTGATCGGAGCTATAACGGGCAAACCTCTTTTCTAGTCCGGGAACAGGGAATGGAAATTGTCAATAGTTGCTCCCTGGCTGAGTTAATCAGTGGAATTATGGAGACCGAATTGGGTCAACACAATCCCCTTCCGGCTGAGGAGCAATTAAAGGCTGCTGCGATCACCTATCGGACTAATGTCCTTGCTCAATTATTTAATGATTTTGACTGGAAACTACATTTTCCGGAATACAAGGGAAGCGGAAACAACAAAGCAATTCGGGATGCGGTACAAGCCACGACCGGGATAATCCTGACCGAAAATAACCAACTCTTTCCGTTGACGATGGGACGAGAGCGAGTTATCCCCTTGGTCCAGCCTGGTGATGATTACCGTTCGTTGCTCCAGAGAGCTAAGATAAAAGCGGAGTTAACTGATTTAACCCGTCTTAAAACCGAGGAAATAAAAGTAGATGCCGAGGTAATCTGGGGTTTACGTTATCAGGAAATAGAACAATTAACCTGGTGGGGACCCCGGGTGATCTCAATCCTGGAGCTTGATCTGGAGCGAACGGGTTTATCGGTTGAACCAGTGCTGGCCGGGGGAAAGATCGCCGGTCTGGCTGACCTAAATGATATGGTAACCACTAGCGGCGCTTTGGCCGGGATTAATGGGGGTTATTACCACTATTCCGGGCGTCCGTTGGGACTATTGATTATCAACGGCACCATTATTAGTGAGCCGATTAAGGCCAGGACGGCAATAGGGATTACCGGCAATAATCAAATTTTAATCGACCGGGTTAAATGGCAAGGGATGATTGAAGATCCAACCGGGAAGGAGCTTTTGGTGATCAGTGGGGTTAATCGTAATCCCCGCCAGGATGAGGCCGTAATATTCAATAAGTATTATGGGAAAACCCTGCCGGCAATGGGGGCAGGAACGGTACAGGTAACTGTTTTAAATCAGCAAATATACCGGATTACGACCGAAGCTGCCGGACAAGAGATTATTCCGGAAAATGGCTATATTATTATAGCCAGCGGCCAACCGCGAAAAAAGCTGGCGGAATGGGCGATTGGTGATCAAATCAGCTATCGTGATCAGTATACACCTGATTGGGGGGGACGGGGGGTAGTATCAGCAGTTGGGGCCGGTCCTCGTCTCATTAAAGATCAACGAATTGCGATTACTTCTGTTGAAGAGGGTTTTCAAGCGGATATTGCGTTCGGGCTTGCTCCTCGCTCAGCCCTTGGGGTTACCGCCAATAACCGTCTATTATTATTTACGGTTGATGGGCGGCAACCGGAGCTGAGTATCGGAATTAGCCTGCAAGAGCTGGCCGAATATATGCTTAATTTTGGGGTAGTGGACGGGGTTAATCTGGATGGGGGAGGCTCGGCCCGGATGGTGGTCAGGGGTTTTACAATGAATAAGCCCAGTGCTAAAAGAGTGATCAGTAATGGATTATTGATCAATATCCATTAATCAGATAATTGACAAAACAGGAGGGATATGATGAAAACCAATCAGAAATATATCTTTATTTTATTGTTTGGGCTGGTCTTTTCATTTTTTATGCAACCGACAATGACCAGAGCAGTTCCAATGGATAGTGTGCATTACATGGTTTCCGGCAATTTAGAGCGATTTGAAGCATTAAAGCTAAAGGTTGAAGACAGAATTGATCATGTCAATCAGGCATATTTAACAACTATTTATAACGGCAATGACCTCGATTTAGCAGGGAGATGGAATATTATCTTTCTGGAAAGAAGCATTTATCGGGTAAAGTTAGGCTTAGCCTTAACCCTGGATTTGGAGCAATTCAAGGTGGGGAAGGGTATCGGTATTGCCGGGGAAGGACAATACCTGGAACAGAATAAGTATTTTTGGGAGACAACTTATTATTTTGACCGAAAGATGAACTGGGTTTATGAAGGAGGGATTGCGCTTCCGCTTACTCCAACTACTTTTCTGACCCTGAGTGCCGGCAATACATATTGGAAACCAACTGATCCTGTGATGAGTATTGGGATAAAGGTAGAGATGTAGCAGCAAATTTACTTAAACTCTTTGACAGACAGTCTGTCTACCACCGAGATAACCCAAAAAAGCCGGGGGGAGCGAGGAAATGAAACAGATTGATAAAACCATAATCTACATTCTGCTCGTCATCCTTGTGGTGGCAACATATTTGGACCTTAGAATTCCCCTTGAGCGGATTTTCAAGTTATTCTGAATTAAAAAACATTTTCTGAGGTGATAGCAATGAAGATTAAGCAGGGAGAAGAAGAGGTTATTCGACGGGCTCAGAATGGTAATCGGCTGGATATAGAGTGCCTAATTAATGAAAATATGGATATTGTTTATGCCAAAGCCAGGTATTTTTTTATTAAAGGGCTTGATCGTGATGATGTAATCCAAGAGGGTCTGGTCGGTTTATATAAAGCGGTCAGAGATTATCGGCCTGACCGGGCTGCATCCTTCCGGGGTTTTGCCCAGTTATGTATTCACCGCCAGTTAGTTTCTGCGATCAAGCGGGCTAACCGACAGAAACATATTCCCCTGAACTGCTCGACCTCAATTGATCGCTCAATTGATTATGGGGAAAGCAACCGCAGTTATCTAGAGATAATTTCCAATAAAGAGGAAGACCTGGAGGAGCGTTATATTTACCAGGAACAGTTGCGACTTTTGTTTAAAGCAATTGATGAAGAATTAACTGATCTGGAAAAAGAAGTCTTTATGCAGTATCTGGAAAATAGGTCATATCAAGAAATATCAGCCAATCTGCAAGTTAATATTAAGGCAGTCGATAACGCATTACAGCGGGCGCGAAAAAAAGTTGAAAAGATCAGGGATAATTATAACCTGCATAACCTGGTTGGCTAACGATGGCATTACTGAAAAAGATCCTGGATTTGATTTATCCCCCCCAGGAGTATTGTTATAATTGTAGTAAGCGAATTGACTATTCCGAGCTCAATCATCTTTGTGTCACTTGTTTAAAAAAAATAGACTTTATTGAGGAATTCTGTGAAAAGTGCGGACGAGAACTGGCCGACGGGGAGGAAATATGTGCCGGTTGCCTAGCTACTGAACCAGTTTATTCCCTGGCCAGGAGTATTGCTGTTTACGAAGGGATCTTCCGAGACTTAATTATAAAATATAAATATACCGGTAAAAAAGAACTGTATCGGCCCTTTAGTCACTTAATGCTACCGTACTTTAATCTCTATTTTAAAGAAAAAGGGATCGATTATATTATTCCCATCCCTTTACACCAAAATAGAGAAAAAAAGCGGGGTTTTAACCAGGTGGGATTAATGGCCGGGGAGCTGACCCAATTGACCGGAATACCTTTGCTAGCAGGACTAGTCAGGGTAAAAGACAGTCCACCCCTATATAATCTTAGTACAGAGGAAAGACTAAGGGTTATAACGGGGTGTTTTAATATCGTTGCAAACGCTAATCTTCGCGATAAAACCATTTTGCTCGTTGATGATATTTTAACCACGGGAACGACAGTTAACGAGGCCAGTGCTGTTTTACTCAATCAGGGTAAAGCCAGGGCAGTCTATGTGTTAACCCTGGTCAGTATTTAACCGGCTTTGAAATGGCTATAATCTTATGGTATAATAAATCTTAATATTATTTTAATTAAACGGGTAACGAAGTGTTATGGAGGAAGAAGATGGATTTTAAACCGATTAAAAATAATAAAGTATATGAACAGGTGATTGAACAGATCAAAGATTTAATTTATCAGGGCAAAATTAAAAGAGGGGACAAGCTTCCGTCCGAACGCACTCTAAAAGAGCAGTTAAATGTAAGTAGGGCTTCAATCCGGGAGGCCTTTAGTGCCTTAGAAATGATCGGCTTGATTGATAGTAGGCCCGGGGAAGGTACTTTTATCAAAAAACTCCCGGCTAAGAATTTGCTGGAACCCCTTTCCTTGAATTTGTTGTTAGAAGAAAATGTGGCGGAAGAACTGGTTGAGTTGAGAAGAGTGCTGGAAGTTGATTGTGTTCGACTGGCGGTTGGACGGATAACTGAAGAAGAGCTGGCAGAAATGGGCCAACATATCATTGATTTGTCAAATAGTTCCGGATTTGAAGAAAAGAGTATTGCCGCCGATAAGTTATTCCATTACACGATCGCTAAGGCCAGTAAAAACAAGGTGCTTTATTTTACCATGATCGCAATTTCGGAAGCGATGGATTTCCATATTAAAAATACCAGAACCAAGCTTGTCTCAAATAAAGCAACCATGGATGAATTTGTCCGCCAGCACTGTCGGATCTTTAACGCGATCAAAGAACATTCGGTTGAAAAAGCAATGAGTGAAATGAAAGACCACCTCGATTATGTGGAGAAATTAATTAAAAGAGAGAGCGCAGGTTAGCATTTTTAAGTAAGAGCAATTAATTCCGGTCAGGACAATAATCCCTTGACCGGTATTTTTTATTGCAAGAGTGAAGCAAATCACATTTTGCCGATAATTTTTAAGAATGATCGGAAAGAAATAGCTGGATCAGTCCATATTAACGGTTAACTCCTGCTTAAAAAAGATTAGCTCCATAAAAATAATTATTTAGTCATTTCTATTGATAATAATAATTTTTTGAAAAGGGTTGTTAACTCGATTAATTAAGCAACCTGGTGATTAAACCGGAAAAAATCGGGCTTTGTGAAATATATAATTTATTAGAAAAGTAAAAATTTTTTGAAAACCATGCAGGAATTTAAAAAGATGTGTCGAAAAAACTATATGATGGTCAGACCATCAGTAAATCAGATATTATAATATTATCTTTGGAAGGAGGACAGTAGAGGAGGGAAGTTCGGTAAGGAGCGAGTAGTTTTGAAAAAAGATCTTAACAGGAGGGAGTAAGATGATATTAGCTATAGTTGCGGCATTACCGATTCTTATTGTCGGAATATTAATGATCGGTTATATGTGGCCATCGAGTAAAGCGATGCCGGTTGGCTGGTTAACAGCAGTTGTAATCGCCGCTATTGGCTGGAAAATGCCGGTACAGTGGTTAGCCGCTGCTACAATTGGTGGAATTATTAATGCCTTCAGTATTTTGTTAATTGTTTTTGGGGCCTTATTAATTCTCCAGTTAATGAAAAAAAGCGGGGGGATTAATGGCATTTCCCACTCGATGACCTCGGTTTCAACGGACAGAAGGGTGCAAGTAATTATTATTGCCTGGCTAATGGGGGCTTTTTTTGAAGGGGCGGCTGGTTTCGGAACCCCTGCGGCGGTGGGAGCCCCGTTAATGGTCGGGATGGGATTTCCCCCACTGGTGGCAGTTGTGGCCGCCTTGGTTGCTGATAGCACCCCGGTTACCTTTGGGGCAGTGGGAGTTCCGATCTGGGGAGGATTTGCGGCCCTCAGATCAATGATCGGCTTACCGATCCTCAGTAATGGTACTCAAATAGCCGAATTTGTTGACTTTCTTGAGCGGACCGGAGCTTTTGCCGGTTTACTGCACTTTCTGGTCGGTTCGTTTGTGCCCCTGGTGATTGTGATGATGATGACTAAAATAACCGAGGGTTCTGTTAGAAAAGGACTGAAGGTGTGGCCGTTGGCCTTATTTGGTGGGCTCTGTTTTACCATTCCCAAAGTGCTCATTGCTAATTTTGTTGGTCCGGAACTTCCTTCCTTATTGGGTTCATTGATTGCCTTACCCGTATTTATTTTTGCAGTCTCCAAAGGATTCCTGGTCCCCCAAGAAAAGTGGGACTTCCCACCCCGGGAGCAGTGGGGTGAAGACTGGGAAGGAGAGATTATAGCCGGTCAAGGTGATGAAACCGCGGGCAAACGAATCAATACCTTTAAAGCCTGGTTACCCTATATTCTGATCGGCTTAATCCTGTTAGTCGGAAGGCTGGAGGTGTTCAATCTTACCCCAATCCTGAAATCTTGGACAATCGGTTGGTATAATATTTTCGGGACGTCGATCGGCCGCGGGGTTACCCCTTTCTACAATCCCGGGATCTTTCCCTTTATTTTTATTGCGCTAATTATTCCTGCCCTGCACGGCTTGAAAGGCGGTAAGGCTATGGAGGCCTGGAAAGATACCTTTAAAATGATTAAACCGGCGTCAATTGCTCTCTTCTTTGCCCTGGGGATGGTTTATATTATGATGAACTCCGGAGCGCTGGCCGATACTGATTCGATGTTGATTGTGATGGCCAAGGAGGCGGCCGGAATAGCCGGGAGTTTCTGGTATCTGGTTGCACCGTTAGTCGGGATCCTGGGGGCTTTTATTTCCGGTAGTAATACCGCCTCCAATATTATGTTTGGCCCATTCCAATACGGAACAGCCGTCCAGGCCGGTATACCCATAATTCCTACCCTGTCGCTTCAGGCGCTCGGCGGTGCGGCCGGTAATATGATCTGTATCCATAATGTGGTGGCAGCCCTGACTACGGTTGGTTTAATCGGGAAAGAAGGGCTGGTAATCCGGAAGAATCTGCTGGTATCACTGCTCTATGGCTTTATGGCCGGTATTCTGGCCTGGCTGTTGGTCGCGTTTGTAATGCCGAATATTTTCTAAAGAAGGAGGGAAAAGATTGCATATTATTATACCGATTAAACAGGTCCCGGAAACAAGTAATGTTAAAATGGATGAAGAAACCGGAACAATGAGGAGAGACGGGGTGGAAAGTATCATCAACCCACTGGACCTGTATGCTATTGAAAGCGGGATTACGTTGAAAGAAAAATATGGTGGTAAAGTTACCGTAATTTCGATGGGGCCTGCTTCAGCAGAAAAAGCCCTACGGGAAGCAGTGGCAATGGGTTGTGATCATGGGATCTTAATCTCCGGTAAAGAATTTGCCGGCTCTGATACCTGGGCTACTTCCAAGGTTCTCGCTGCTGCGATTGAAAAAATTGGTGATTTTGATCTTATTTTAGCCGGAGAGAGGGCAACTGACGGTGATACAGGACAGGTTGGTCCCGGTATTGCCTCATTTCTGGATTTGCCCTTATCGACCTATACCAGCAAATTAATCGAAGTACAAGTTGATTCGATCACAGTGGAAAGATTAATTGAAGAGGGATATGAAGTATTAAAGTTACCCCGGCCCGCTTTATTAACAGTTGTCAAAGAGATAAGTTTTCCCCGATTACCAACCCTGCGGGGTAAAAAAAGAGCTAAAAGCCTTGATTTACCGGTCTGGTCTGCTGCTCAACTGGATCTGCCGGTAGCTCAGCTAGGTTTAAAGGGTTCCCCGACCCGGGTAGTAAAAATCGATCGTCCCCGGGTGACCAGGGGAGGAACAATTGTAAAGACCGGTGACCAGGATAGTATTGTTGCGGCTGTAGAGCAATTGGTTGAATTTTTGCGAGTAAAGGAATTAGTGTAAGGGGGGTTAATGAGATGAGCTATCAAGGTGTTTGGACGATCGCTGAAGCAAGGAAAGGGCAAATCAAGACTGTTTCCTATGAATTGTTAACCCGGGGATGTAAATTAGCCGATAAATTAAAGGTTAAACTGGCCTCAGTCTTGATCGGGAATAAAATCAGCCCGGCCGATGCTCAGGAATTAATCCGGCGAGGAGCAGATCGGGTTTATCTGGTCAATCATCCGGAATTAGAAGATTTCATCGTGGAAAATTATAGTAATGTACTGGAGGATTTAATTAATACCCATCAACCGGAGATTATTATTGCCGCGGCGACTACCGCAGGTAGAAGCTTAATGCCCTATGTCGCAGTAAGGGTTAATGCCGGTCTTACTGCTGATTGTACGGTTTTAGATATTGAAGAGGATACCGGTAACCTGCTCCAGACCCGTCCGGCGATCGGTGGTAATATCCTGGCGACGATTAAGACACCGGAGCACAGACCACAGATGGCCACAGTAAGACCGAAATCAACCAGACCGGCACCTGTTGATCATCAGCGCACAGGTGAGATAGTCGAGATAGAGATTAATGAGGAACTACTGGACGGTCGGGTCACTAAAATTGATTTCCGAGCTAATACCGGAGAAGATGTTAATATCCAGGATGCCGATGTGGTAGTTGCCGGTGGAAAGGGCTTAAAGAGAAAAGAAAATTTTATGCTGTTGAGAGAACTGGCTGAGCACCTTGACGGGGTGGTCGGTGCTTCCAGAGATGCTGTCGACCGGGACTGGATTTCCTATCCCCATCAGGTCGGATTAAGTGGAAAGACAGTTACCCCGAAATTATATATTGCGGTCGGAGTTTCGGGAGCAATCCAACATCTTGCCGGCATGAAGACGGCTGATACAATTATTGCCATTAATCAAGATCCGGATGCCGATATTTTTAAAGTAGCCGACTTCGGTATTGTCGGGGATTTATTCGAGGTAGTAGCTTTGCTTAATGAGCGGTTGGTCAAGGGGGTTGAAGCAGATGCAATATAATCCGGTGACAAAAAAGATTGTAGCTGAATTGGCGGAGATTGTTGGAGCAAAGAATGTCTTAATTGATCCGGAAAAATTAGAGGGTTATTCCCATGATGAGACACCGATCGACCAGTATGCTCACCTGCCGGAAGCGGTAGTTTTTCCGGGCAGTGCTGCCGAAATAGCCCGGATAGTTAAGTTGGCTAATCGAGAATTGATCCCGATTACACCGCGTGGAGCAGGGAGTGGATTGTCCGGTGGAGCCATTCCTGTTTACGGCGGGATCGCCCTTTCCGTGGAAAAGATGGATCGTGTTTTAGAAATAGATGATGATAACATGATGATGGTCCTCGAACCCGGGGTGATTACCAATAGTGTTAATGAAGAAATTGAAGAGAAGGGCTTATTTTTTGCCGGTTATCCGATGAGTGTTTTAACCTGTTATATTGGAGGCAATATTGCGGAAAATGCCGGCGGTGGCAAGGCCGTCAAATATGGTGTCACCGGACGCTATATTATGGGGCTTGAGCTGGTAACCCCCACTGGTGAAATTGTTGAGTTGGGGGGGAAATTGCTGAAAGATGTGAGCGGTTATGATTTAAAACAGTTGATTATTGGATCAGAAGGAACCCTCGGTATAATTACTAAGGCAATTATTAAACTCCTACCCCGACCAACCGAACAGGTTGATCTGCTGGTTCTCTTTAAAGATGTTAAAACAGCGATCAAGGCTGTTCCCCGAATTATGACCGATGGCCGAATTATTCCGACCGGGATTGAGTTTATGGATAAACTGTCAGTTAAAACCTCCTGTCAGTATTTGAATGAGAAGCTACCCTATCAGCAGGCCGGAGCAATGCTGTTAATTGAGGTTGATGGTAATAAAGCCGAAGAGGTGGAGGCCGATGCGGAAACAATTGGTGAGTTATGTATGGAAAACGGGGCGATTGAGGTTTATATCGCTGATAACCATACTACCAGGGAAAGGGTCTGGAGTGTCCGGAGAAATATTGCAGAAGCATTTATGGTGGTGAGCCCGCACCAGTCGCTGGAAGATATCGTTGTACCGATCGCGGCTATCCCGGATTTAATGCCGGAGATTGAACGCATTTCCGACCAATATGATCTTCAAATTCCATGTTATGGCCATGCCGGTGACGGTAATCTACACGCTACTCTGGTCAAAAACCCTGCCCATACGCTCGAGCAGTGGTATCAAATTGAAGAAAAAGCCCTACACGAATTATATCTGGCCGTAAAAAAACTGGGTGGAACGATCAGCGGGGAGCACGGGATCGGGTATAAACGCAGGCCATATCTGGAATCAACCCTTGATCCGGTAGCATTGGATTTAATGCGGAAGATTAAAAAGGCCTTTGACCCAAACAATATCATGAACCCCGGTAAGATATTTGAACTGGAGTAGTGATCTTCAAAGGTGAAGGGAGCTGGATTAGATGACCAGGCTACAACTCCCATATGGGAGAAAAAAACTCGAGTTACTGATCCCTGATCAGCAACTGGCCGGTATTCTTGTTTCGCGAACAGAGCAATATAAAGCGGCTAAATCGGAACGGGAACTGGTTGACCTCGCCCTGGCCAATCCGATTGCAAGCCGCCGACTGTGTGAACTGGTGAAAGGGAAAGAAAAGGTGGTAGTAGTCTCCAGTGACCATACCCGACCAGTTCCCAGTGCGTTGACTATGCCGCTTATTTTGCAGGAAATCAGGATGGGAAATCCGCAAGCGGCGATAACAATATTAGTCGCAACGGGATTTCACCGTGCCAGTACTGCGGAAGAATTAAGGGATAAATATGGTGCCGGGATCGTTGCTAATGAAGAGATCGTTATCCATGACTGTCGTGAGCAAAGCAGTTTGCTTAAGATCGGCACCCTTCCCTCAGGCGGGGAGTTGATCATCAATAAATTGGCGATGGAAGCCGACTTGCTGATAGCGGAGGGCTTTATTGAACCGCATTTTTTTGCCGGTTTTTCCGGAGGTCGGAAGAGTATTTTAACCGGGATTGTCAGTGCAAAAACGGTTCTGGCTAACCATTGTGCCGAGTTTATCGCTCATAACCGGGCCAGAACCGGTATCTTGCAGGGTAATCCAATTCATGAAGATATGATAGATGCCGCGGCTAAAGCTGAGCTGGCTTTTATCCTTAATGTTGTCCTTGATGCAGAGAAGAAAGTGATCAATGCCTTTGCCGGCGACCGTGACAAAGCCCATGAACGAGGTTGTCAGTTTGTTTCGACCCTGGCCGGTGTTGAGCGTAAACCGGCCGATATTGTTATAACTACCAATGGGGGCTACCCCCTTGATCAGAATATCTACCAAGCGGTAAAGGGGATGACGGCAGCAGAGTCTACCTGTAAGCAAGGTGGGGTGATTATTATTGCTGCGGAGTGTTCCGACGGGCACGGGGGTGAAGCATTTTATCAGACTTTTAAGCAAGCGGCAACTGTGCAGGAGGTAATGGATGATATTCTGGCCCGGGGGAGAAATGATACGCTCCCGGATCAGTGGGAATCACAGATTCTGGCCCGAATCCTCCTGAAATTTGAGGTGATCATGGTTACCGCTGCCCCCCGGCGAATGGTCGAAGATATGCATATGAAATGGGCTGCTAATATGGATGAAGCCCTGGAACTGGCCGAAGAGATTGTTGGTAAAGGGGCCACCATTACGGTAGTTCCGGATGGGGTATCGGTTATTGTCAAATAGTTTTGGCTAGACTGAACAATCATCTACCTGATTATTTTAGGTAGAAAGGAATGGAAAAATTGTTTGACAGTGGTGAGAGTTTATGTTATAGTTGAGTTGATGGGGAAAATACATTGCTTTAATAAGAGAACCCATTTAAAGAATTTTAGGGGGAATGTTTTAACATGATTTTTAGTGGTAAAGTTAAGTGGTTTGATGCACAAAAGGGTTATGGTTTTATTGAAAGAGAAGATGGTGATGATGTATTCGTCCATTTCTCAGCAATTACCGATGATGGTTTTAAAACCCTGGAAGAAGGCCAGGATGTAGAATTTGAGATTGTCGAAGGAGATCGGGGTCCGCAAGCCTCTAATGTTGTTAAATTATAATGGTAAGGACCTTTATAATATAGCAACACCGAAAATCCTGATTACTAATGTAGTCAGGGTTTTTTCTTTTGGGTCGATAGTTTGATTTTATCGAGTTATATCTGTACTAGGACAGCTATTAATCCAATATATATTGAATAAGATTAGTCAAAGCCTAAAATTGTTGCATATTATTTTCTTTATTTTTAAAAAATAATAAAAAGGTCAGGCAGGATTTTAGTTGCTTTTTATCGAATATAATAATATAAGTAAGAAAGGAGTGGGTGATTAATGAAAATCATGATTTACGGAAAAAACATTGATGTAACGCCTGCTTTAAAGGACTATGCTAATGAGAAGGTCAGCAAGATCGGCAAGTATTTTAATGGTGAACCCAAAGAAGCCAACGTTTCGATGGAGGTAGAGAAAGACAGACATATTGTGGAAGTGACTGCCTACATTAACGGGATTATTCTTCGGGGGGAAGAAGAGACCCATGATATGTACGCCTCAATTGATGGGGTTATTGAAAAACTTGAACGTCAGGTTCATAAGTATAAAACCAAGATTCAGAAGAAGATTATCGAGAAAAAACAGGAGTTTAAAGAGGAATATAAAGAAGAGCGAACAGAGGAGGTCTTCCAGGGGCTGGAAAGGGAAGCAGAGTATCGGCCCCGGGTGGTCCGGACCAAGAAATTTGCGATTAAGCCGATGGATATTGAAGAGGCGATTATGCAGATGGATCTGCTCGGCCATGATTTCTTTGTTTTCTCTAATGCCAATACCGAAGAAGTCAATGTGGTTTATAAAAGAAAGGATGGGAATTACGGTTTAATCGAACCGACTTTTTAAGATAGGACGAACTAAGGGCCGGTTAGTTAACCGGCTTAATCTAAAAGGGTATCGCCCGGCCGATACCCTTTTATTAGTGGTGGATTTTTTGTTTTTTAATCCATAAATTTCTATCAAGGATCTTAAATAAAATAATCGGTTCTGGATAAAATGATTATTAGTAGAACTATTTCACATACAGAGGTAGAAAGGATAAAATATGAAGTTATTAGATTTGATTAATAAGGATATCTCGCTCTTTAAAAAGTCAAATACTGAGACAAAGAATATATCGACAATGGAGGCTTTTAATATCTTTGACATTTTGCGGGTTAAGTATAACAGTATTGAGACTTTAAAATTTTATTTGAATTTTATTCATGACCGGGATTGCTCGTTGTTAATCAACAATATTTTGGGAAATTATCACAAGCATTTAGATAAACTGGTCCATCTATCTAAAAAGCATAAAGTGAAAGTGCCCCCCCTCCCGGCCCATAACATAAAAATATCGATACAGCTAGAACAGCTTACCGACAAGTTTATTTATAAAAAGCTCTACGGGGATTTAGTTTACGAATTGTATTCCCTCGATCGGGGGATTACCAGTTCTACTTTTAATGATCAGATACGTAATGTTCTAGTCGATTTTACCCTTGCCCACCTGCAGGATTTTAATAGCCTTTACAAGTACGGTAAAGTGAAAGGTTGGCTGGAAATTACCCCTAACTATAAAATCCATAAAGCGATGGATAAAGAGCAGATTAATATAATTGAAGCAAGTCATATTTGGGATCTCCTTAACTCGCGTTATGACAATGTCCATCTGACCGATATTTTTTTGCAGTTTGTTCATGATTTTGAGTTCAAAGAGGTCCTGGAACTGGGAAAAATTATCTTATTTGAACAGATTAAAGTCCTGGAAGAGCAGGCAGAAGAATACCAAATTCCCACCCCGGAGCAACCGCCGGTTATTAATGAAATTGATATTGATCCGGAGATAATGGAAGACCAATTTGCCTACCGGATCGTCCTGAAGGGAATCCAGGAAGCACTTAGCGGTCACATCAGGGCGATCATTGAGTCAATTACCAATGATCAGCTCCGCAAGATCTTTTTGAATTTTTTTAAAACAGAGATTACTGTATATAATAAGTTTTTAAAATACGGCAAAATGAAGGGATGGACCCATGTCCCGCCGCTTTATCGACAGATGTAAACTAATACTTAAAATATTGTAAGCTTACTTTATTTTTTTGAAGAAATAGCTTATAATATAATTAGCTTGATTATTCAGATTTAACAGATTTAACAAAATATACGGGGGTGGGCTTTTTGATGGAAGAAGAGAAGGAACTGAGGTTTTTAATCCCAATAGCTAAGGGCTTAGCCCAAACACTCGGTCGGGATTTTGAGATCGTCATCCATGATCTTAGCAAGGAAGATTCGATTATCGCGATCGAAAACAGACAGCTCAGCGGCCGAAAAGTAGGTGATACTGCCCCGCAATTGTTAAGGGATATGTTGAATTCAATTAAAGAAAATGAAGAGATGATCTTAAATTATGTAACCAAGACCGCATCAGGTAAACCCCTTAAGTCGTCAACGATTCTGCTCCGGAATGAGCGGGCTGAGATTATTGGTGCTTTTTGCCTTAATATTGATTTGACCAAGATCAGCATTGCCCAAAATTTTTTGAAGGACCTAGCGGGCCTGGAAGAGGAAAGAGCCCTACGCCGGAAATTCCCGGAAGATGTCCAGGATTTTCTGGAGATTGTAATTAAGAACAGTCTGGAGCTTGTTGATAAACCGGCTCATTTACTTAGTAAAGAAGAAAGGTTAAAGATAGTAAAGTATCTTGATGATAATAATGCCTTTAGCATCAAGGAGACAGTCAATACCCTGGCTCGGGAACTAAATGTATCACGCTATACGATTTATAATTACCTGGAGGAGGTCAGGGCGGCTGAGACCTGGCTATAAATAACGGGGAGGGGGCTAAGATGAAGATCGATTTTCCGGAAGTATTGAAAAAGTCGGGTGAGTACAAAACTGCCATGACCCGGTTTTTGCGGGATATGATTGCCATTCCCAGTACAAGCGGTAAGGAGGGAGGGGTGATCAACCGGATTAAAGAGGAGATGGAAAGAGTAGGTTTTGAACGAATTGAGATTGATCCGATGGGTAATATCTTCGGATATATCGGTACGGGCAAGCATTTGATTGCGATGGATGCCCATATTGATACGGTCGGGATCGGTGATGCGGACAGCTGGGATTATGATCCTTATCAAGGCGATGAGAGTGAGCAACTTATCATGGGACTTGGAGCCAGTGACCAAAAGGGAGGCATGGCTTCAATGGTATATGCCGCTAAAATTATTAAAGAGCTGAAGCTGGACGGTGACTACCAACTTGTTGTTGTCGGGAGTGTGCAGGAGGAAGATTGTGACGGGTTGTGCTGGCAATATATTATTGAGCAAGACAACTTCCGACCGGAATTGGTCGTAATTACCGAACCATCTTCCTGTACTATTTGTAGGGGCCAGCGCGGACGGATGGAGATAAGGGTTACCACCAGTGGAGTAAGTTGCCACGGCTCTGCTCCGGAGCGGGGTGAAAATGCCATTTTTAAGATGGCCCCGATCCTGAGTGAGTTGCAAGCACTTCCGCCAGAGCTTAAACGGGACGACTTTCTGGGAGCGGGGAGTTTGACTGTATCTGAGATCTTCTTTACCTCGCCTTCCCGCTGTGCCGTAGCCGATAGCTGTAGTATTTCAATTGACCGGAGATTAACTGTCGGCGAAACCAAGGAAGATGCCTTGCAGCAGATTAAAAGTCTGCCGGCTGTCCGGGAGGCGGGGGCTAAGGTTGAGCTTTATACATACCAAAAACCTTCCTATACCGGTCTTATCTATCCGACGGAGTCCTATTTCCCCACCTGGGTGCTTGAGGAAGAACACCCGGTTTGTCAGGCAATGGTTGAGTCTTATCGGGAGTTATTTGCCGCTGAGCCGGTGGTCGATAAATGGACTTTTTCGACCAATGGTGTTGCGATTATGGGGCGGTACGGGATTCCCTGTGTTGGTTTCGGTCCCGGGGCAGAAAAGGAGGCTCATGCCCCCAATGAAAAAACCTGGAAGGAGGATTTGGTCAAGTGTGCTGCACTCTACAGCATCTTTCCCAGCGTTTATCTGGCCGGATATGC
Organism: Halanaerobiales bacterium; assembly: GCA_022360715.1. Classification (GTDB taxonomy): domain Bacteria; phylum Bacillota; class Halanaerobiia; order Halanaerobiales; family DTU029; genus JAKSCG01. The sequence goes on along the minus strand of JAKSCG010000083.1, from coordinate 8,783 downwards.
CGGGAAGCATGCCCAAGACAGATCAAAATAGGGTTAAGTAAATCAAAAAGGGAGGTAAGTTGATCATGAAGACAGTTTTTCGAGGTCGCGATTTTATTACTTTACAGGAGTGGTCGAAAGAGGAGATTGATACGCTGATTGATGTCTCCTTTGATTTAAAGAGGAAATTTGCGATGGGGATTGCTACCCCCTACCTTCAGTACAAAACAGCGATGTTGATCTTTTTTGAACAATCTACCCGGACCAGGAATTCAATGGAAGCAGGACTGGCCCAGTTGGGGGGCCATGCCAACTATCTTGATACCAGTACAATGCAGGTTTCCCACGGTGAAGTAGCCAAAGATACGGCAATTATCCTTTCCAGTTACAGCCATGCGCTCGCCTGTCGAAACTGTTTCTGGGAGAGCGGCAATAAATACCTCCGGGAGCTGGCCCGGTGGGCAACTGTACCAATTTTAAATCTACAGTGTGACTTATATCATCCGATGCAAGGGTTAGCTGACCTGATGACAATTATCGAAAAGAAGAAAGCGACCAAACGCCTTAAAGTATCGGTGATATGGGCTTATGCGACCAGTCATAAAAAGCCGATCTCCGTACCACTGACCCAGGTCCTTTTATTTCCCAGGTATGGGATCGATCTAACCCTGGCCTATCCACCCGGCTATGACCTGCCGGATTGGGTAATTGAACAGGCCCGGCAGAATGCCAGAAAACACGGCGGTTCCTTAACGATTACCGATCAACCCGCAGCGGCTTATCGTGATGCTGATGTAGTTATTCCGAAAAATTGGGGTAGTTGGGTTAATAATCAGAATAATGCGGTGGTCGATGAATTGCTGGAATCTTATCGGCACTGGAAGTGTACCGAAGAGATGATCGACTTAGCCAGTGAGCAAGTGCTCTATATGCATGCCCTCCCGGCTGACCGGGGTAATGAGGTCGAAGACGCAGTTATTGACGGACCACATTCAATTGTCTATGCCGAAGCAGAAAACAGGCTCCATACGGCCAAGGCAATTATGACCTTAACTATGGGCGGACGGGTATAAAGGCCGGTAAAATTGTAAACCGCTTTAAGCTAAAATGATTGCTCCAGATCATTGAGTTTTACAGTATTTGGTGTTATAATAGAGCTGAAGACGATGATAATGTCAGAGGATGCTTACTCTGACATTTTGTTTGATGTCGAGCTTTTAATTAGAATAATGGCCTGTCGGCCTGATGTTGAAGGGTGATTGAAATGCTTAATTTAATTAAAAAAATCTTTAAAGACCATAATACCAAAGAACTGGAAAAGTTACAGCCACTAGTTGCCGAGATAAATAGTTATGAAATAGAACTAAAAAAACTGTCTGATCAGAGACTAAGGGACAAAACGCGGGAGTTTAAAGCAAGGCTTGACCAGGGTGAGCAGTTGGATCATTTATTAGGTGAGGCTTTTGCGGTTGTCCGGGAGGCAGCCCAGCGCTCTACCCGGGAGAGATTTCGCCATTTTGATGTCCAGCTAATGGGTGGAATTGTGCTCCATCAGGGTAAAATAGCCGAGATGAAAACCGGTGAAGGGAAAACCCTGGCGGCTACTTTACCGGTTTATTTAAATGCCTTGACCGGTCAAGGGGTTCATGTCGTTACGGTAAATGATTATCTGGCCAGGCGGGATAGTGAATGGATGGGTCAGATCTATCAGTTTCTCGGTCTTTCGGTCGGGGTTATTTTACATGGGATGAGTCCCGCCGAAAGGAGAAAGGCTTATCAGGCCGATATCACTTATGGGACTAATAATGAGTTCGGCTTTGATTATCTGCGTGATAATATGGCCCACAGTTCCCGGGATTTAGTGCAGCGAGAATTAAACTATGCTATTTTGGACGAGGTTGATAGTATCTTGATTGATGAGGCTAGAACCCCTCTAATTATCTCGGGACCTGTTCAGGAGTCTTCTAAAGATTATACCAGGTTTAACCGGGTTATCCCCAAACTACGGCAAGACCAGGATTATGAATTGGATGAGAAAAATCGTTTGGTCCACCTGACTGAGGATGGCGTGGCCAGGATTGAAACAATGCTCAATATCTCCAATCTGTTTGATAATGAACATTTTAAGCTGACTCATCAGTTAAACCAGGCTTTAAAAGCCCACACCCTGATGAAAAAAGACCGGGATTATATTGTTAAAGACGGTGAGGTCAAGATCGTTGACGAGTTTACCGGTCGGGTGATGGAGGGACGGCGGTATAGTGAAGGGTTACACCAGGCTATCGAAGCCAAAGAAGGAGTAGCGGTAAATAAGGAGAGCCAGACCTTTGCCAGTATTACCTACCAGAACTACTTTAGGATGTATAATAAACTGGCCGGAATGACCGGTACTGCTGCGACGGAAGAAGAAGAATTTATCAAAATTTATGGAATGGAAGTAGTGGTAATACCGACTAATGAACCGATGATTCGGGAGGACCTTTCGGATCTGGTCTTTGCTACCGAGCAGAGTAAATTTGCGGCGGTTGTTGATGATATTATTGAATGTCACCAGCGAGGACAACCAGTGTTGGTCGGGACGGTTAGTATTGAAAACTCGGAAGAACTGAGTAATCGACTGAAGAAAAAAGGGATTCCCCACAATGTTCTCAATGCTAAGAACCATGAGAAAGAGGCCGATATTATTAAGGATGCCGGTCAGCGCAATAGTGTTACAATTGCCACAAATATGGCCGGTCGGGGTACCGATATTGTCCTCGGGGAGGGGGTAAAAGAGTTGGGCGGGCTTCATGTCCTGGGCACCGAAAGACATGAAAGCCGGCGGATTGATAACCAGTTGCGCGGACGTTCCGGTCGTCAGGGTGACCAGGGTTCTTCCCAGTTTTATGTTTCCCTGGAGGATGACTTAATGCGATTATTTGGGAATATTAGCGGTCTGATGAATCGAATCGGAATGGAACAAAGTGAACCGATCGAACACAAGCTGATTAGCCGCTCGATCGAGAGTGCCCAAAAGAAGATTGAAGGACGGAACTTTGAAATCAGAAAAGCGATTCTGCAATATGATAATATTTTAAACAAGCAGCGGGAAATTATCTATGGGCAGCGACGTAAAGTCCTATTAGCTCAGGATCTCAAGGAGGATATCCTCGGGATGTGGGAAAAGGTAATTGAGGATATCTTGGGCCTTTATTTATCGGCAGAGCTTCATCCTGATGACTGGGATCTGGAGGGTTTGAATCACTATTTTGAACAGTATAATTTAACCGAAAAGAACAGGGTTGAAGAGCTCAGGGAGCAAAACAGGGATGAAATTGCCACATACTTGCTGAAGGTCGGTCAAGATGCTTATCTTGGCAAAGAAGAACAGCTTGGCTCGGAGATGATGGTGAACCTGAGTAAATTTCTGGCCCTTCAGATCATTGACCGGAAGTGGATGAATCATTTGGATAATATGGATGAACTCCGGCAGGGAATCGGGTTAAGGGCATATGGTCAAAAAGACCCGCTGACTGAGTATAAATTTGAGTCATTTGATATGTTTAATGAAATGACCAGTACAATTAGAGAAGATATTGTCCAAAACTTATTCCGAATTAAGGTGGAAAGGGATTCGGAGTTGTCAACTACCCGGACGGAGAATTTGCATTATCAACAGAAAAACATTTTTGAAGAGGCCCGGACTAATCAGCCCAAGGAGACAGCTAAACGCCAGCCGCTGATTAAACCGGATAAAATCAGGAGAAATGACCCCTGTCCCTGTGGCAGCGGGAGAAAATACAAACAATGCTGTGGGAGGTAAAGTAATGCTTAATGAGAATTACCAAACAAAATTAACTGAACTAAAAGAGAGAATTAATGATTTGAGGGATGCTCTTTGACTGGGCTGAACTGCTCAAATTAAATCAAAAATTGGAAAATGAGATGAGCGAAGCCGATTTCTGGGATGACCCGGAGCAAGCACAAAAAACAGCTAAACGATCCAATCAGCTTAAAAACCGGATTCGGGCTTTTAATTCTCTGCAGGAGTCGAGTGAAGAGGGCGAAGTACTACTGGAACTGGCTTTAGACGAGGGGGTTGACTCGGCTTTCTGGGATGAACTAAGAACAATGGTTCAATCTTTAGAGCAAAATCTGGAAAAAATGGAATTAAAACTAAAACTTAATGGCAGGTATGATCAAAATAATACGATCCTTTCGATCCATCCCGGAGCCGGCGGAACAGAATCACAGGACTGGGCAGCGATGTTATTGCGAATGTATACCCGTTGGGCTGAAGCTAATAAATTTGAGCTGGAGACCCTGGACTTTCTACCGGGAGAGGAGGCCGGAATTAAGCGGGTTACTATTTTGGTTGCCGGGGAGTATAGTTATGGATATTTAAAAGGAGAAAGAGGGGTGCATCGGCTGGTCCGGATCTCTCCCTTTGATTCATCCGGTCGGCGCCATACTTCTTTTGCCTCGGTTGATATAATACCGGAGATCGATGATGATGTAGAAGTAGAGATTGATCCGGTCGAGCTGAAAATTGAGACCTATCGAGCCAGTGGAGCCGGGGGTCAACATGTTAATAAAACCGATTCGGCGGTCAGAATAACCCATCTGCCGACCAAGCTGGTTGTTCAATGCCAAAATGAACGGTCCCAGCATAAAAATAAAAAAATTGCGATGACTATTTTAAAGTCACGTTTGCTCGAAATGATGGAAGAGGCTCAGGCGGAGAAAATTGCTGAGCTAAGGGGTGAGCACAAGGAGATTGCCTGGGGGAGTCAGATCCGTTCTTATGTCTTCCATCCCTATAATCTGATCAAAGATCACCGCACCGGCCTGGAAGAAGGGAATGTTAAAAAGGTAATGGACGGTTATCTCGATGATTTTATTGAAGCTTTTTTGAAAAAGGGTATTGGTGAGGGGAATCAGTTATGAGAAGAAAGAGGGGCTTCTTCTGGAATATTGTCCTGGTAGTGCTGGTCATGTTTCTGGCGGCTGAGCTGTTCTTACCCCGACTGGCCAGTCGGCAATTAGCAGAAATACTACGGCGGGAAACAGAGCAGATCGAGAGCTTAAAGATCGCGGTTTCTTCCTTCCCTGCCCCGGAAATCCTGTTGGGCCGACTCGATTTTGTGGAGATTAAGGCGGCCGGGGTGATTGTCGAAGGCCTTTACCTGGATTCTTTATCAGTAGAATATCGGGATATTATTTTAAGGGGTCATTCCTTTACCGGTGATAATACTTTTCTGGAGATCCTGGTTAAAGAAGAGCGATTAAATCAATATATTCAGACCAAATATCCGGAGTTAAAGGATTTTAAGTTAGTATTATTACCAGGACAGGTGCTGCTCGGCGGGGTGATCAATTTCTTGGAAGCAACGATTAATTTACAACTGACTGGTCGACTGTTCATAACTGAACAGGCGGAAGTCGAATTTATTCCGGAAAACCTCCAGGTCGAGGATGTTCAGATACCGGTTAATTTAATTCGAAAATATGTTAATCAGCCGGGTTTTTCTTTTGATTTAAAGGAACTGGCCATCCCACTCCGGATCGATCGAATTGAGGTAAGTACGGGCGAATTGAGGATAATCGGTGAAAAATCTCGATGAAAGGCAGGGTGATTCATGGGTAAGAAGCTACTTGTTTTTTTGTTTATACTGGGATTGGTTTTTTCCCTGCCCGGTGTTTGGAGCAGGTACAAGGCTGAGCAGTTAAACCGTGGTGTTGATCTGGTGCTTGATTATAATTCTTTGCAAACCCTCGTTAAAGAGCAGGACTTGCCCAATGAGGATGTTTTGCGCCGTTTAAAAGATAGTGGTCTTAATTCAATTGCCCTTTATCCCGTTCTGATCAAAGACCTGTTAAACCAGGGCCGAGTCAGATTGTATACCGGAAATGAAATAATGCGCACCCAGGAGCAGACCGGCTCCCTTGCGCCCCTTTTTGTTGATTTTCCTTTTGATAATAATTCGGTTTTTATTAAGATCAAGGATGCTGACCTGGTGCCAAGGACCCTGGCTTTTCTGCCCATCTGGACCGGCAAATATAAGTTTGACTATAAATTGTACCAGGGTCAGCTGATCTTGTTTTTTAAAAAATGGGATGTTAAATACCTCAACTTAAGTCTGGGGTTGGACCCACAATTAGTAAAGGAAATTGCCGGCTTGGGCCTGGGACTGGTACCACGGCTTGAGAATAATAAGTTGGATAATCAGCTTAATTGGTCAATTTTAAGGGATTATCGGCCCGAATACGTGATTTTTAGCGGGGGAGAAGTTACCGGTTATAACCCTAAGCCGGCCCGGTGCGAACTGGGAGAAACTGCGACAATAATGCGTGAGCATGATATCCTGTTTGGCATGATTGAAGCCAATATCGCTCAACAAAAGGGGGCGGCCACCCTGGCCCGGGAGTTGGACTATCAGCTGCTCCGGGTTCATAGTATTCAGCAGGGTGAAATGGACAGTTCCCGTGATAAGTATTCAATCGAAGGGATTGTTGAGCGCTATCTCCGGTCTGTCCGGGAGCGCAATGTGCGGATTCTCTATTTAAAACCCTTTCTCCGGGACAAACAGGGGCAGCCACCCCTGGAATCGACGGAAAAATATATCAGGTTGTTGACTAGTCGCTTAAAGGATGAGGGTTATCTTCCCGGTGAACTTAGTCCTTATCCGAAATATCAAAACTCCCATTTTGATTTAATAATGATTAGCCTGGGAATCAGTGCGGCCGGTCTTTTACTTTTAAGTTATCTCCTCGGTAACGGTTTAAGGAAATGGCTATTTAACTATTATTGGGTGTTAATATTGCTGGTCTTAATAGTAGGGCTGGTATTGATCTTTACCGACCGGGTATTTTTACTGCGCAAGATGCTGGCCCTGGCCAGCAGTGTGATCTTCCCCAGTCTGGCTATAATTTCGCAATTACTTAGCGGAAGGGTTAAGAACTGGTTGAAGCGATTCGGGCAGGCTGCTTTAATTTCGCTGAGCGGAGTAGTCTTGCTGATGGGCAGTTTATCCCACCTCAGTTTTAGTTTAAAGGTCGATCAGTTTACCGGGGTAAAACTATCTATGCTGCTACCGCTCATCTTGATAACGCTGTATTATAGTAAGAGTTTTTGGACCAGGAAGGACTATCACTGGCGACAACAACTCAGTAATTTTCTGGAATTGAATCTCAAGGTAAAACACCTTTTATTAATCGGGATTATTGGTCTGGCCGGTGCTTTTTATATTGGACGGACCGGTAATAATCCCGTTTTGCCGGTTCCTGATTTGGAGATATTATTGCGCAGCTGGTTAGAAAGGGTCCTTTACATCCGGCCGCGGTTTAAGGAATTTTTGATTGGTCATCCCCTGCTGATTATTGGGCTTAAGTTGGTTAATAGCTGGAAAGAGCGGATTATTTTTTATCCGGTGCTGCTCCTTGCTGCGGTCGGACAGATTAATATTTTAAATACCTTCTCCCATGTCCATACGCCGTTATCGGTCTCACTGCTCCGGGTAATCCACGGTCTCTGGTTGGGGATAATCGTCGGAATACTGTTCTGGATGCTCCTCAGTTTTATGGCCAAACTATGGCCGGGGAGGCAAACCTGAGCAATGCAGAATATAGTAATTTCCGGTTATTATGGTTTTGATAATCTCGGTGATGAGGCAATTCTGGCGGCCATAATTGAGGGAATTAAGCAGCAACGCCAGGGCCGGATTACCGTTTTATCGGCTAATCCTTCCCAAACGGCAGTAAGGTATGGGGTAGCGGCAGTTAACCGCAATAACCCGACTGAGGTGTTGGGGGCGATCCAAAAGAGCGAGCTACTGATCAGCGGGGGGGGCAGTTTGCTTCAGGATATTACCGGATGGAAATCAATCCCGTATTATTTAAGTCATGTTTTACTGGCTCAACTGTTCGGGAAGAAGACGGTTTTTTTTGCCCAGGGGATTGGACCGGTCCGGGGTAAATTGGCCCAATTCCTGATTAAGCGGATCGGGAATCGGACGAACGAGATAACTGTCCGCGATCCCAGGTCGAGAGATTTACTGCGGCAGTTTGGGATTAGAGCAGAGCTGATCCGGGTAGCGGTAGATCCTGTTTTTATTTTTAAAAAGAGGTGTTGGGGTCAGGGTTGGCAATTATTGAAAAAAGCCGGACTTGCTCCGGAGAAAAAAATTATGGCGATTTCGGTAAAACCGTGGGGTGATAATCGCTATTTGCCTGAACTGGTCCGGGCAGCTCAAAGCTGGTCCGAAACTACCGGTTATCAGCTCTTAATTATCCCTCTCCATTATCGACAGGACCTGGCGCTCAGCCAACGCCTCCAAGCTATGCTGAAAGGTGCCCATTTATTAACAGAGCCCTATGGACCAATGGAGATGCTGGAAATTTTTGCCGAAATTGATTTTTTGCTCGGAGTCCGGTTTCATTCGCTGGTTTTTGCCGCTATTCATAACTGTCCCTTTGTGGCGATTAATTATGACCCCAAAATTAGCGGATTGCTCAGTCAATATTCCTTGAATTCCCAGGTGTTAATCGGTGATTTTACTGCGGAAAGCCTGGAACGGATCTGTACGGCTGTCTGGCAAAATAGAGCGGGTTTTAAGCAAATACTGGAGCAACGGGGTGAGGAATTTTATCAATTGGCCCAGGAAAATATAGAAATGTTGTTACAGCTATGAACTGACGCCGGAAAGGGGCTGGATTATGACTGAGAAGATAGAGATTCTAGGTGTTGCGATAAATCGGGTGAAAATGGGGCAGGCTAAAAATATGATTACTGATTTTATTGAAAATGGAGCGGGACAGCGAATGGT
>JAKSCG010000087.1 GCA_022360715.1 Halanaerobiales bacterium | reverse complement strand
TTTCTTCGTTACTTGATACGTTGTACACAATATAGTCTATTTCCTGGAAAGGAGCCGAATTATACAGCTCTGTTGCCAGTTGTACATATTCAAGGCTATCACTGTTATCATCTCCCGAAATAAACGGTACGAACATACTTTTCTCTATTCCTGTCCAGTAATTCATCTCAAGGACTTTGTAGTGGGTCTGGTTGTATGGATATGCTGAAAGGAAAGTTCCAAAGAAATTAGGGTAGGAATTCTGGTAGCTTATGTCGTATCCTTCTATGTCAGATACATGATTTACCAGGAAACCTTTTGATACAGGGGTGATGACACACCAGAGTATCAATACTATGAGAAGTATCCTGTCGACTCTTATTGTTTTGTCCGGGGTGGACTCCAGCTGTCCACCGGGTATTTTCCTGATTACTCCTTTTCTTTTGAGTATTTCCGCAACAAGGAAATATATTGGGACAAGAGAAACAAACATTACGACGGGGTCAAAGGAATCAAATGCACCTATTATTGAAGATTCCACAGAAAATGGATATAATGGTCTCATTTTCCAGGTTGTTGCATAGTCAAGGTAAAAATGGCTGAAGAGGGCAGCAAAACCTGCAGCTGCAAATTTTATGTCCCTTCCGTAAATCCAGATAATGAATGTAATCAGCAAAATAAAAAGTGGAGAATGAATGAATTCCCTGTGTCCCATCAAATAGTATAACTGGACATAGGTCTGATGACTGAAGCTCCCTCCGATAAGGACCAATAGTGCATCTGTAAAAAAATCAAGATCAGGAAGTATGGCCAGAAATGCTACTATTTTTTTCTGTCTGCCTTCCAGTCCTGCAACCGTAGCTATAAGGATTCCAACGCCTAAATGGGAGAGAGTATTAACCATCCACTCACCAGTTGATTTTAGGCATATTGTGTATTATAGTTTTTCAAAATTCTGAAATTGACGCTTTTGTCTTATTTTGCTTTCAATGCTTCATCAGTATTTTCCCAAGGTGCGGGCAATTACCCTGTGAAAACCATGCATGCTCATGGTGTTTCCAAGATACATCATCGGACACCTGCCTGTAATTATATTGAGTTCCGGATTATATGTCAGATGTTCCACATCGCATGTATCCGTGCTCCAGTGCACCCAGAAATTAGTTATATCTCTTTCTGCCAGCTTTTCAATTATCCTTGCCGGCTCTGTTGTTGTAACACCAATAATCACGTTCTCAGCGTTTTCAGGTATTTCAGATATGTCTGTAAGTGAATTGGAATCAGGTTTCTCCGAGAGATCAACTGCATGTACTGTTTTTTTTCTTTTCCTAAGCTCATCGATGGTCCACTTCATTGCGGGTTTTGTACCGTCGGTGATAACCACGAAGTTGTCTCTTCCCCAGTATTCCTCCTGTCTTGTTGCCATGTCTGCATCACTCC
>JAKSCG010000008.1 GCA_022360715.1 Halanaerobiales bacterium | reverse complement strand
TTAGGGGAAAGTAGTAAAATATCAAAAATCCGGACATTTGACTATGATATGCTGAGCTATTATCAAAAACATGAAAAGAAAAGGGGAAAGTGCAGGTTAGTTTTTTCAGTTGCTGAAGATAAAGAAGTTAGGATAACTAAAGAAATGGTGGAAAAGTAAAGGATTTACAAGGCAGCAATTGCATTTTTTCCCCAAATATTTGACTAAAACCAAAAAATATAGTATAATATACTCACATTAGTTAAAACGTTTTAAAAGGATGATTAAATGGTAATAACATTAAAGGATGTTGCTGACCAGGCCGGTGTTTCAATAGCAACAGCATCTTTAGCCCTAAATAATAGCAGCAAAGTAAAAGCTGAGACATTTAGAAGGGTCCATCAGATTGCCCAAAAACTTAATTATATTCCTAATGCCCGGGCCCAGGCCTTGGTGAAAAGGGCAACTAAAACGATAGGTTTAATTATCCCGGAAATGGTCAACCCTTTTTTTGCGGAATTGACACAAGCAATTAAAGATACGGTTATAAAAGAGAGTTATAATATTATCCTTTGTTGTACTGATTATAAGTCCGAAGAAGAGGTAAAATATATCAATATGTTTAAAAGTGGTCAGGTTGACGGGGCTATTTTTAGCTGTATGGGTGATCTGATGCAAAAAAATGATGAGATGGTACTTGATCTAGCCAAAAACTATATTCCGGTAGTTTACGTGGAAAGAGATAGCCCTAATCATCAGATTATTCCAATTATAAAATCAGACCTGAAAGATGGGGCTTACCAGGCTACCAAATACTTAATTGAACTGGGTCACCGGGAGATTGGATTTGTCGGGCAGAGTTCGGAACGTATGGAAGGTTATCGGCAATGTATTACACAGCATCAGATTGCCCTTAATCAGCAATTTATTTTTTATAACTATATCACCATTGAAGGGGGGATTGCCGTTGGTAAGAAATTATTAAAACTAGTCCAACGCCCGACTGCTTTGGTTTGTTTAAATGACGAAATGGCGATTGGGGTTATTCAGGCTTTAACCCATGGAGGGATTCAAGTTCCGCAGGATATTTCAATAATCGGCACAGATAATATCAAGATATCCAATTTTTATAATCCACCCCTGACTACTATTAATGTCCCAAAAATTAAAATGGGGAAAAAGGCTGGTAATATTTTGCTTAAATTAATGGCTGGTCAAAAGTTGCCAGTTAGTGAACACTATCTGCTCTATCCCACGGAACTAATTATCAGACAGTCAACAGCCCTTTTAAGTAGATGATTTCTGCTTAAGTAATTTATTAAAACGTTTTAAAAACTACTTGCAAACCGGTTATAGTATGGGCAAAGCAAGGGGGGATGTTAACATTAATTGAAACGTTTTAAAGACTGTGTACTCGAATTGAAAAAATAAGGGGGAGCGTTATGAAAAAGAGCTTTTTGAGCTTAACATTGTTGATATTGTTAGTGATTGGCGGCAGTGCCTTTGCCGAGACAAAAGATGTGCTGGTGGTTAATAGTTATATGAGTGACCCGGTACCTAAAGAGGCTCTGGCCGAACTTGTTAAGGCTTTTGAGGAAGCTAATCCGGAGATCGATGTGCAGGTCAGTACAACCGCTCATGAAGATTTCAAAAAAGCCCTCAGAATCTGGTTATCCTCAGATAATCCACCGGATGTGATCACCTGGTTTGCCGGTAACCGGGCAAAGTACTTTATTGATAAAGGCTTGATTTTAGAGATTACCGACGTCTGGCAGGAAGAAAACTTAGATGAAAAGTTTCCTCGGGCTTTCCGGAGTATTAGTTTTGTTGATGATGAGGCTTATTTTATGCCAAACAACTGGTATTGGTGGTCTGTTTTCTATCGCAAATCAATTTTTGAGCAATATGGTCTAGAAGAGCCGGCAACCTGGGAGGAATTCCTCCAGGTTTGTCAGACCCTGCAAGACAACGGGGTTATTCCGATTACGATCGGAACAAAGTTTAGATGGACTGCTGCTGCCTGGTTTGATTATTTAAATCTACGGATTAATGGCCAGGAATTCCATCTGCGTTTGATGGAGGGGAAAGTAAGTTATAATGATCCCAGAGTTAAACAGGTATTTACATACTGGCGTCAGTTGCTAGACCGCGGATATTTCCTGGAAAATGCGGCCGCTTATTCCTGGCAGGAGGGGGTCAGGTTCCTGGCCAACGGTGAGGCAGCCATGTATTTAATGGGCCAGTTTATTCTTGATGCAGTTCCGGCAGAGGTAGCAGCAGATTTAGATTTCTTCCGCTTTCCGGTAATTGATCCCACTGTTCCGCTGGCGGAAGACACACCGACTGATGGTTATATGATTCCCCGCAAGGCCAAAAATCCGGAATTGGCCAAAAAGTTTTTGAAATTTCTGGCCTCGAAAGAAGGGCAGCTGATCTTTATTGAAAAGACCGGACGAATTGGGGTTAATAATCAGATCCCGTTGGACCGCTATACCCCTCTAACCCAAAAAGGGGTAAAAATGATCGAAGCGACAGATGCCCTGGCTCAATTCTATGACCGGGATACACTTCCTTCGGTGGCTGATAAAGGGATGAATGCCTTTATGGAATTTTGGGCTTATCCGGACAGAATTGATCTGATTCTGGATAATCTGGAGAGAGAAAGTCAGCTTATTTTTACGGAATAGTTAGTTAAGCTAGAGGGGGATTACCTCCTCTAGCTATTATTTTTTAAATGGCAGGTGACTCGTGGTGAAAAGTAATCGAAATAAAACAGCTTGGTTCTTTCTGACCGGGCCGCTCGTCCTGTATCTGGGTTGGGTGATTGGACCGTCATTATATACCGTTTACTTAAGCCTGACTAAATATGACGGACTATCTAGCCCGGAGTTTATTGGATTGAAAAATTTTTACCGCTTATTTCAGGACCCGGTCTTTATCACTTCCCTGGTCAATAATATCAAATGGTTGCTGAGTTTCCTGGTAATTCCGGTTGTCTTGGGACTGGTGTTGGCCTTGCTGCTAAATAATCAAATAAAAGGGAATAAGCTTTTTAAAGCAGCAATTTATTCGCCGATGATCCTTTCCCCGATTGTAATTGGCTTACTCTGGGGATGGATTTATGAACCGGCCGGCGGATTACTGAATAGTACTTTGAGCGTAATCGGTTTGAATTACTTGACCAGGGGTTGGTTAAGTGATCCGGAGGTTGTCCTTTATGCGATTATTGCTGCTGCTGTCTGGCGTCATGTCGGCTATGTGATGATTTTGTTTTTAGCGGGATTAAAGACAATTCCCCTGGTAGTTATTGAAGCAGCAAGGGTTGATGGGGCTAGTGGCTGGAAAAAGTTTTGGCACATTATTCTACCGATGTTAAGACCGGCGACAGTAATTGTCTTTGTAGTGACGATCATCCAGTCATTTCGAGCTTTTGACATGGTTAATTCGATGACTGAGGGCGGTCCTTTTAATTCTTCTAATGTTTTAGCGAATTTGATGTATATTGAGGCTTTTAAAAACTACCGGATGGGCTATGGCGGCAGTATCGCCGTAATTCTCTTTTTATTGATGTTTGCTTTTATTGTCTTTTATCTTAAACAGATTATGAAAAATGAGGTGGATTAGTGATGGGTGAGCTGGCAATATTTAGTAAAAAACAGATCGGCAATGCTATTCTCTTTGTGCTCTTACTCTCTTTTGTTATCGTCTGGCTTTTACCTGTCGGCGGGGCAATTTTGACGGCACTGCGCAGTATGGACGACCTGATCGCTAACGGTTTCTGGAGCAAACCGGAAGTCTTGACCTTTGATAATTTTAGGGAATCATGGTCAACCGGGATGGTTGGCCGGTATTTATTTAATAGTTTTATTGTTACCATTCCGGCTCTGATCGGTACTTTGTTTTTGTCGGCTTTATCCGGATTTGTCCTGGCTCACTACCGTTTTAAAGGGAACATCTTTATTTATCTAACCTTTGTCGGGGGGATGCTGATTCCCTACCAAATCCTGATGATTCCGGTCTTTCAACTATCCAATTTTTTAAATATCTATAATACTTACTGGGGTCTGGTTATGATTCACATGGTTTTTCAAATGGGATTTTGTACTTTTTTTCTGCGAAATTTTATGCGGACTATTCCGGTTGAATTGGCTGAGGCGGCCAGGATTGATGGCTGTTCGGAATTCCGGATTTTCTGGCAAATCTATCTGCCTTTGTCAAAACCGGCTTTAGCGGCAGTAGGCACCCTGGAATTTACCTGGATCTTTAATGATTATCTCTGGGCACTGGTTTTAATCAGGAATGACAGTTTAAAACCGGTTACGGCAGGACTAGCCAGTTTGCGCGGACAATTTATCTCTTCCTGGACTATTTTAGTAGCCGGCTCTTTGCTCGCTTCTATTCCCACTTTGCTTGTTTTTATCTTTTTACAGCGCTATTTTATTGAGGGATTAACCATGGGTTCGGGAAAGTAAGGAAATAAATTGCTAAAAATATGTAATTATTTTAAATTATTAACCTTCAGCGGGAGTTGAAATTTTCCCTTGAAGGTTTTTTAGCTTGGAGCAGATTGACTTTGCAGCCGGAAGGTGCTAATATATATTAATAAGTTAGTGTGTGTTCACTAACAAAATTGGAGAATGAAAGGGGATAGTAAATGGAAAATTATATTTTATATGCTGTTACCATAATATTGGTCTTATTTTCGTTATGTCTTGACCGAAAGAAGACTCAGGTCGCAATTTATAAAGCGGGGCAGGCTTTAAAAAATGTTTTCCCACAATTGATCGGGGTGATTGTCCTGGTCGGGATTATGCTGGCTATATTAAATCCCCGGATGATTAGTCAATTGATCGGAGATGCTGCCGGCTGGTGGGGGGTATTTTTAGCTTCAGTCTTAGGGGCTGTTACTTTTATTCCCGGTTTTGTCGCTTTTCCAACCGCTGCTATGCTGCTGGAAAACGGAGCAGGTTATATGCAGATAGGGGCCTTTATTTCATCTTTGATGATGGTGGGGGTAATGACTTATCCGGTTGAAGTAAAGTATTTTGGCCGTAAAGTGGCCTTATTCAGGAATTGTTTAGCTTTTATTTTTTCATTTCTGGTAGCTTTCATTATTGGAAAGGTGGTCGGATGATGCTGGAGCTATTAAAAAGGTATCGCTTTTTCTTAAGTACAGCGCTTATAACTGTTTTTTTACTGATTTTTAACCGGCAGGTCGGAATAAAGGCTGTGGAGGTGAGTGGTCGTTGTTTTATTCAGATGCTATTAATTGTACCGCCGATTTTTATCTTGATCGGATTATTAGATGTTTGGGTACCCAGAGAGACGATGGTCAAATATATGGGAGAAGGTTCGGGTCTAAAGGGGATTATATTGGCCTTCTTTTTAGGATCGGCAGCAGTAGGACCCCTCTACGGAGCTTTCCCGGTAGCAGCCGTATTAATGAAAAAAGGTGCTAAATTTACCAATATCCTTATTCTAATGGGGGCATGGTCGACAACTAAAATCCCAATGTTCCTCTTTGAAATGTCAGCACTGAGCGCTAAATTTGCTTTTACCAGGTTAGCTGTTGATATACCCGGAATTATTTTGATGGCCTATCTCGTCAATGGCTTACTTAAACCAGCTGAGTTGAAAACTATTACTGAAAATATCAGTAATTTTTAACAGGGAAGAGACTAATTAATTTTGGGAGGGATCAGATGGGAAACAGGCGTTTGACCAGTCTTCAAAGACGGAAAGAAATCCTGGATATTGCTCTGGAGATTATTTTTAATCAGGGTTTTTCCAATTTGACGATCAAAAATATTGCTGAAAAGATAAAATTAACCGAAGCAGCAATTTACCGTCATTTTAAAAGTAAAAAAGAAATTATTGAATGCCTGGTTGATTTAGTCTTTAAAAAGAATCAAATTGATGATCCGGTTGGAGACCCCGCTGCTTTATTAAAAGAAATAATGTTTAAGCGGATCGAGCAGTTTAAAAAAGAACCAAGAATGACAGCAATTACCTTTCAGGAGGAGATCTTTAGCGAATATCCTGATATCAGGGACAAATTCAAACAGCAGTGGAAGACTAATGAAGGGATTTTGCTTAAAATTATTGAGCGGGGGCAAAAAGAAGGTTTTTTCAGTCCGGATGTTAATCCAAAGAGTTTTGTCTTGATCTATATGGGCAGCATGCGGATGATTCTCTATCAATGGAAAAGGGATAATTTTTCTCAGCAAATTGACAAGATAGCACCTTTTATTATTAAGGATTTATTTAAGATTTTAGAGAAAGAATAGGCTGAGGTGTAATCGCGGAGAGATACTACCGATTATTACAAATAATAATTTTTAAAAACTGGAGATCAAGTCGGTCGGGTTGACATAGACCCCACCAACGGTTATTGTCCAGTGGAGATGGGGCCCGGTCGAAAAACCGGTCGAACCACATCGGCCGATTATTTGCCCTTTTTGAATTTTATCTCCGACCGCTACATTGAGAGAATTAAGGTGGGAGTAAGAAGAAAAAACTTCATAACCATGATCGATGATAATTGTTTTACCGGTAACTAATAAATCAGCGGCCAGAACAACAACCCCATGGTTACTTGCTGTAATCTCCGTGCCGGTTGGGGCAGCAATATCAATTCCGGAATGTCTGCTCTGAAGCTGATCATTGACATACCTTGTGGCTCCAAACCCGGTAGTTATTTTGCCGGCCAGGGGCCAGCTGAAATTATCCGCCCAGAGTTTTTCGGGGACAGACTTGCCGCGAGCCTTTTTGATCAAAGCACTCTCGTGTTTTTTTCTTTTCTCTGTCTGTGGATCACGGGGTCTAATTATCTTTTCCAGGCTTGCTTCTACATAAAGGTAACTATTCTTAAAATTTCCCGCTATAATTTCAAATTGGGCCGTATTGATAATTTTTTCCCCCTGGATTAAAGATAGGTGTTGATTACCCGGTTTTAGCCAATAGGAAATACCGATCATTGTCTGGTATTGTCCGGATTCGTTTCTACGGAGGGGGTAGTGGCGGTCGTTAAAGCTAATTGTAAGCTGCTCGGCAATAAACGGGAGGTCCTCTAAATTAATTTGAACAATTAGTAAACCGCCCTGCTTTACATGTCCGGTATTTAGCTCCATTTCCGGGGGAGCAATTGCGCTTAATCTTTGGTTCAATAAGGATGAAGCAATTAAGAAAAACAGGATCAACATCGGTCTTTTCAGTGAAAATAATGTCTTTTTCATGGCTCCTCCTTTTATTACAGTCTCTTTATATTAATATTATATCATAATTAATCACCTGATTAATCTTACTTTAACCCTATTTTAGATGGTAACTATTACCTTACAATAAAGGTTTTGTCCTGTATATAAAAACGATTTATGCATAAAATAAAATCGGGAGGTGCGCCCTGGGTTATGGCACGTTTGATGTCAGAGCGAACCAAGTATGAATTGGCCGAAGAACTGGGTTTTGCGGACAAGGTCAGAGATGGTGATTGGGGCAAGATAACCACCCGGGAAGCCGGGTCACTGGTTCGAGCAGCTATTATGAAGGCTGAAGAAATGATGGCCCGGCAAGAAAGACAGTAGGGGATTTTTATCCCCTACTGTCTTTTTGTTTTCGGGTTTTAAGGCTTGAAAAAAATAGACATAAAATATATACTAGTAAGGAAAGGGTGGGATCATTTGATGAAGAAAAAAGTAATAAGTGAACAATCGAGAAACTCACAGCGTATTAAGCTTGATGTTAATAATATGTTTGCCGAGAAGGTCGGTACAGAGCACGGTTTTACCAGAGAGGAGCTCAATCAACTTCAGGAGCGTATACGGCAAGCCGATCTTAAAATCAGACAACAGAGACCCGGTTTTATGGAACTCCCCGCTCAGTCCAAAGAGGTCGTGGCAGAGATTATGGCTCTGGTGGCCGAAAAGTCAGGGGCCTATGATAACTTTGTGGTTCTGGGTATTGGGGGCTCGGCGCTGGGTAATATAGCCTTGCAGACGGCGCTCAATGACCCCTATTATAATTACCGGGAAGAAGTCAGGCAGGGGCGACCGCGGTTATTTGTTCCAGATAATATTGATCCGGTCAGATTTAACAGTTTGCTCGAGATGCTTGAGCTGGAAAGAACGGCCTTTAATGTAATATCTAAATCAGGTGGAACGGCTGAGACGATGAGTCAGTTTTTAATTGCGCGCCAGGCAGTGAGTGAACAACTGGGGGCGGAGAAGGTTGCCGACCATTTTATTGCTACCACCAGTAAAGATTGCGGCTATTTAATTGAGATTGCCCGGCGGGAAGGATTAAAAACCTTTGTAATCCCGGACAATGTCGGGGGTCGTTTCTCGGTTCTAACCCCGGTCGGACTCGTTTCCGCGGCTTTCTGTGGGATTGATATTGAAGAGTTGCTGGCCGGAGCCGCCTATATGGATCAACTATGCCAGACAACAGACCTTTGGCAGAATCCGGCTTATTTGAATGGGAGTTTACAGTATCTGGCCTATCAACAAGGTAAACCGCTTTCGGTAATGATGCCCTATGTCCATGCCTTAAAGGACCTGGCGGACTGGTATCGACAGTTATGGGCCGAATCACTGGGTAAAGAAGTAGACCGGGAGGGAAATAGAGTAAATGTCGGTCCGACTCCGATTAAAGCCTTAGGTGCTACCGATCAACATTCCCAGGTGCAGCTTTATATGGAAGGACCTTATGATAAGGTAGTGACCTTCCTGGAGGTTGAAGATTATGGTGTTGAAGCCCAAATACCGACAGCTTACCGGGATATCCAGGGGGTTAGCTATCTGGGCGGACATAGCTTAAATCAGCTAATTCAGACCGAGAAAAAGGCGACTGAACTTGCTTTAACCGCAAGGGGTAGGCTGAATACAACAATTACTTTGCCGGAAGTAAATGAGTTTACCATGGGTCAATTAATCTATATGCTGGAATTGCAGACAGCCCTGGTTGGGGAACTGTTTAACATTGATGCCTTCAACCAGCCCGGAGTCGAACTGGGTAAACACTATACTTACGGTGTTCTGGGTCGGGAAGGTTATACTCATAAAAAAAAGGAATATGAGAAGAGACCGCCCAAGAGTAAGGACTTAATCATTTAAGGTTGAACGGCCCGATGCAATCGGACCAGTTGCGTAGGATTAATTACGTCAGTAGGGGGGGAGGAAGTAAATGGAGTTAATAACTAAAGAAGAAAAGTGGGGCTTTGATTTCTATCAGTTGAAAGATGCTACTTCAACCTATCTGGCCGAAGGGATTTTTAGCAGGAGAATACCCCATCCCCGGCTCCTTTATAATTTGATCAAAGGGTTGGAGGAAAAGATTAAGCGAATGCAACCACTTAATCATCCTGCTTTGATTAAATATACTGAAGTTAAACAGATTGAAGGGGAATATTGTTTAATCAGTGACCAGGAAGAAAGGCTTCAACCCTTAATCACTTATCTCCAGGAAGAACAACCCGCTCTATCGAGAATTGCTGACTGGTGTTTAACCCTAGCCGAGATTGCCGCTTTAGCGGAGAAAAACAAGATCAACTGGTCGGGATTTTCCCTGGATGCCCTCCGGGTCGACTCAAAGGGACAAATAAAGCTGCTCGATCCGGATATAATCAACTCAATTAAACAGTACAACAAGGCAGTATCCTTATGGCCAGCCGAGCTATATTATCCCCCGGAAGTATTTCAAAATAAACCATGGGATGAACAAGCCCGTTTATATTCCCTGGGAGCAGTCTTTTATTATTTATTAACCGGCAAACCTCCTTTTACGGCCGAAGAAAAGGCCGATTTAATTGATCAAATACTAAATACCACCCCGATTGAACCGTTGTATCATAATCCTAGAATATCACCGGGGCTCAACAGGTTGCTTAACAGTTTATTGTCAAAGCAACGGGAGCAACGCTTAACCGGTTTTGAACAATTGATTTTAGCATTACAGGAAATGAAGTCAGCAGCTACGATCGAAGCCAGTCCGGAAGAGTGGGATCAGGCTAAAAACAGAAGTGCCCGGATAATCAAATCGAGCCGGCGGAAACTGGGAGTAAGGAATTTTTTCCGTAAGAAATGGCTGGCAATAGCTATCCCCCTTATTACCCTTACCGTATTTCTGATCGTGGGTTTTATCGGGGGCAGTGAGCCGGTAGTAACCAAAGACAGCAGTGAACTGGAGGTTACCCAGTTGTTTTACCAGGCAATTGCTCAAAAAGATATAATTTTACTGCAAGAGACAACAAGCCTGGATTTAAAGCGACTGGAAAAACTTGTTTCCGAGGTACATGTCATTGAAAGGATGAGGTTGGCCTATTCAATCGGTCAGGCTAATGAAGAAGGGACAGACGATCAGGTCTTTGGAATTGAGGACTTAAAGCTGAGCAAACTGGAAACTGAGCCTCAGCCCGTATTTAAAGCCAGCTATCTCTTTTATCTTAATCAAGAGGATGGCCGGCAGGAAAAGACTATGGAGGATATGATCAAACTGGGCAAGGTAGAGGGCATCTGGCAAATTGTTGGATTAGCGGGTGATATTGAGCTTATAATCGAAGGAGAGCTGGAACAAGCCCTGGAATAGCTAAACTAAGGCAGGTGAACACACATGAAGGTTTATTCATGGAATATTAATGGATTGCGGGCCATACAGAAGAAAGGGTTTCTTGACTGGATGAAGCAAGAAAAGCCTGATATAATTTCTCTCCAGGAAACAAAAATTCAGGCTGAGCAGTTGCCTGAGGATTTAAAAGATATCCCTGGCTATTATTCCTATTTTTCCTTTGCCGAAAAAAAAGGATACAGTGGAGTAGCTTTATATAGCAAGGAAGAACCGCTATCGGTCCAAGACGGTATTGGGATTAAACGCTTTGACCGGGAGGGACGGGTTTTGGTCAGCGAATTCCCTGAATTTACTTTTTTAGGGGTTTATTTTCCTAACGGCAAGATGAGTGCAGAACGGTTACAGTATAAGTTGGATTTTTATGATGAGATCCTGGATTATTGTGAGGGCTTAAGGAATAAAGGCAAGAACCTGATTGTTTCCGGAGATTATAATACGGCCCACCAGGAGATTGATTTGAAAAACCCCCGAGCTAATGAAAAAAGGTCAGGTTTTTTACCAATTGAACGGGCCTGGCTTGATAAGTTTATTGCCTGTGGATATGTTGATACCTTCCGGAAGTTGTATCCGGAACAGGTAACTTATTCCTGGTGGGATTACCGAACCAGAGCCAGAGGAAGGAATGCTGGTTGGAGGATTGACTACCACTTTGTTAATCAAGAATTTTTTTCCAGGGTAAAGGATGCTGATATCTTGACTGATGTGCTCGGATCTGATCACTGTCCGGTCGTCCTTGAGCTGGAATAAATCTTATCACTGACAAACTATAGTCACTTGTTCTATTTCATTTAAAATGGCGAAAGACTAGTCAGTTGTTGATAATGAATATCAAAATCAAAGACCTGGAAAGTAGTGAATTAAAAGGAGGGAAGTACCTTGATCCTGTCAGTTAAAGATTTATCTTTTAACTATCCGCATCGCGCTATTTTAAAAGATATCTCTTTTTCGATTACCGTCGGGGAATTTATGGGAATTATTGGTCCGAATGGTTCGGGAAAAACAACCTTGATTAAAAATATAGCCGGTTTTCTGGCAGCCAGGGGTCGAGTAGTAGTTGCCGGTGATCCATTATCAGCTCTAAGCCGGAAAGATTTAGCGAAAAAAATTGGGGTAGTCCCGCAACGGAGCCAGTTAAAAGGGGAATTTACCGTTCAAGAAGTTGTTGAGATGGGACGTTATGCTTATCAGAAATACTGGCGGCGCTCGCTGCCCGAGGATGAAGAAATTATTGATGAAGTACTGCGAACTTTGAATATTCTTGAATTTAAGGAACGGAAGATCGGGCAGTTGTCGGGCGGGGAATTCCAGAAGGTGATCATTGCCCGAGCTTTAGCCCAAAAACCGGATTTACTAATCCTGGATGAGGCTACCTCAAATTTAGATATTAACCATACTATTGAGATTTTCCAACTGGTCAGAGGGATCGCCGGGCAAAAAGGTCTGGCGGTAATCGCGATTATTCATGATCTGAACATGGCCGCCCAGTTTTGTGATCGGATTATGGTCTTAAAAAATGGTCAACTGATCAAAATAGGTAATCCGGAGGAGATCTTTAAACCGAATTTACTATATAAAATTTTTGGACTTAAAGCCCGCATTTTTCATGATCCTGAGAATAAACGACCCTTTATTCTGCCGCAAATTAAACTACAGGGGGGAAGGTAATGATCGATTTTAGCAAAAGATACAGGTCTCATCACGATTCTACGGCTTTGTTGAAAGAAGCCTTTACTCGGAAGCCGGGCCCGGGAAATTATATCCAGGGTTTACTGGCCGGCGAGGCGGTTAAACCACGAACAATTTATGTCCATATTCCCTATTGTGTGAAAAACTGTAGTTTCTGTAATTTAAACCGAACCTTAATTACTGAGGAGCTCCAGGACTATCACCGAATAATTGTCGAACAGATTAAAAAGATTGCTCGATACCGCTATATCCAGAGTAAAGGCTTTGAATCAATATACCTGGGGGGAGGAACCCCGACCACCCTTGCTGCCGAACAGTTGAGGGAAGTACTGGAAGCAATTTATACCTACTTGCCGATTGATCCGCAAGCAGAAATCAGTGTGGAAAGTTCACTCAGTGAGCTAAGCGAGGAACGGCTGGCTGTGTTACAAGAATTAGGTGTGAACCGGCTTAGTATCGGGGTTCAGACCTTTGTTGACCGGGCTAGAAATATTATGGGTCGGCGGGGAAGCGGGGAATGGGCTGCTGAAAAACTGCAAGAAGTAATTGCGCTGGGCTTCAGTAATACCAATATTGATTTAATCTATAATTATCCCGAACAAACCATGGCCGAATTAAGCAATGATCTTGAATTAATAAATCGGATCGACCTGGCCGGATTAAGTTTTTACTCACTGATTTTACACCGGGGTTCGCGCTTAGATCAGGAAATTGCGGACGGTTTGCGGCCCAGGCTGGCCGGAATTGATCGCGAAAAGGCTATTTTCCGAGAAATATTTCAGCAATTAAGGGCCGGGGGCTATGGTTTACTGGAACTAACTAAATTAGTTAAACCGGGTCGTGATCAATATAAATATATTCAGATTAAAAATCGAACCGGCGATTGTCTGGCTCTCGGTTTGGGGGCCGGGGGTCGACTGGGCAACTATCTGTACTATAACGGGATGCAAAAAGGGCTTTTGTTGCAGCCGGAACCGGCCCTTTCTCCCATGGGGCGGGAAATAAGTGAAGAGTATAATATTATCGACCGGATCAACGGTGAATTACAATTTGGTCGGCTTGATTTTGACCAAATTGCAGTGGCTACCGGATTTGATTTAAAAGCGGCTGTCCCGGAATGGTTGGTCGAGCTGGCGGCAATGGGCTTAAGCAAAAAGAGTGAGACTGAGTTGGTCTTGACCGATGAGGGGGTGTTCTGGGGTAATAATATTGGCCGGGAGTTAACGCTCAGATTATTAGACATATTTAAGAAGAAAAAAGGAGTTGAGGGAAAGTGAGATCATTACTAGTTTATTCATCAAAGACCGGTAATACTAGAAAATTGGCCGAAGCTATCGGTGAGGTTATGCCGGTGGGAGCGGATTTTTATCCGATCGAAGAGGCTCCCTTACCTGATAGCTATGATTTTATTGTGCTTGGTTTCTGGGTAGATCGCGGGACTGCTGATCAAAAGACGCTGGACTATATCGAAAAAATTGAGGATAAAGCGGTTGCCTTTTTTGCTACCCTGGGGGCTTATCCTGATTCGGAACATGCCAACAACGTAGTAGAAAGGGTTACAGAATTATTAGGAGCAAAAAATAGGGTGCTGGGTCATTTTATCTGTCAGGGTAAGATTGATCCTGGCTTAACGGAAAAATTCAAGGAGCTACCCCCGGAACATCCCCATGCGATGACTCCGGAGAGGATGGCCCGTCATCAAGAGGCCAGTAAACACCCCAATCAACAGGATTTACAGCAAGCCCGGGAGATTTTCCAAAAGGTGATCATGGAATATTGTTGACAGTGCCAAAATTTTGAGTTACAATTAAAAATGAAAATGATTATCATTTAAACTGGAGGTTGTTAAAATGAAGAACCATCGCATTAAATATACCTTAGCATTATTAGTCTCGTTTGTTTTCTTTTTTCTACCTGTTGTTTCGGCGATAAATTATGACTCCGGTGTACTGATCGATGACCTTGAAAAAAGGATCGAGTTGGGTTCCGTTGATCGGGTAATTTCCCTGGAACCGGCTATAACTGAGGCCATCTATCTGGCCGGTCATTTTGACAAATTGGTCGGTGTCGCCAGGTCAGCCCGTTCGGCTAACTGGCCGGCCGCAGTTGAACAGCTCGAAAGTGTCGGGACAATCAGGCATGTTAATATTGAGAAGGCGGTTGATTTAGACCCTGATTTAGTCCTCGGGTCCGGGATGAGTCGGGAAGGGCTGGAGCTGTTAGCTAAATTAGGTTATCAGACCGCCTATATTGATCCGAAAAATATTACCGACATTTGGAATAATATGATTGAGTTGGGGGAGCTGCTGGGAGATAGTGAACAGGCTCAAGCCCAAGTAGCTGAATACAAATTAACGGTTGAAGAGATTAAAGATCAGATCCGGGTCGGGGAACAGAAAACCGCCTTTTTCCTTTATAATATCAATCCGGTGATGGCGATGGGGCGGGATACTATCCCCAATCAAGTATTAGAGCTGGCCGGAGCAAAAAACCTGGCCCTGGATATAACTGAAGAAGGTAATCCCAGTTTTTCTTTAGAAAGGTTATTAGAGCTTGATCCGGACTTTATATTTTTGGCCATGCGGGCAGTGTCAGCAGTAGAAGAGTTGAAAAATGACCCGGTCTGGAGCCAGTTGACGGCAGTTAAAAATAATAATGTGCACTTGCCGCCGACAGAGTATATCTTAAGACCGACCCCGCGGGTAATCTATGGAATTAAGGAGATCAATCAACTTGTCTATCCATAAGTAACGGGAGTAGTGAAATGCGGAAAAAGAGAAATTTATTTTTAATGATGCTAGCGAGTATTTTGTTGATATCCTTTTTTTACGTAATCCGTTTGGGGGCAGTAGAGATTACCTATCGGGATATCTTAAATATTATTACATATCGGTTAGGACTAAGTGATTTGACTGTCTCAAAAACGGCCCTGATCATTATTGAAAAGGTCCGGTTGCCACGGGTGATTATGTCTATTTTAGTTGGTTCAACCCTGGCGACAGCCGGGGCTGCGATGCAGGCCCTTTACCAAAATCCAATGGCCGATCCCTATATTATCGGAATTTCGTCAAGTGCTTCTCTGGGAGCAGTACTTGCTTTTTTTTTAAATCTATCTCCCGGCTATTACGGGCTTTTTGCTTTTTTTCTCTCTTTAATTACTGCCTCAATTTTATATCAGTTCTCCCGGGTCGGTAAGCGGTCTTCGGTTATTATGTTATTACTGCTGGGGATTGGATTGTCAGCTTTTTTTGGTTCGATAACTTCTTTTTTAATTTATTTTGTCGGAGAAGACTCTTTTGCGGTTATTATTTGGTTAAACGGCTACCTCGGAGATGCCAACTGGCAGAAAGTTGGTCTGGCGATAATCCCCATTATTTTAGGAATTTTGATTTTAAACTGGCGGGCCCGCGATTTAAACATGTTTTTAACCGGGGAAGAAGAGGCTTACTATCTAGGTGTTGATGTGGAGTTAATAAAAAAAATTATCCTCGGGATTTCGACCCTGATT
>JAKSCG010000024.1 GCA_022360715.1 Halanaerobiales bacterium | reverse complement strand
ATTGGTGATACAGGAAATACCAAGGACACGAAGTGCCATATGCCGGGCCACTAACACCTCAGGAACGGTAGACATACCGACTGCATCTACCCCATTTTGCCGTAAAAATCTGATTTCGGCCGGGGTTTCATAATTAGGGCCGCTCAAGGCACAATAAACCCCTTTCCTGAGGTTAATCCCCAGATTGGCTGCGCTCTCCTCCGCCAGTTCGAGCATTTTTTGATCATATGGTCTCGACATATCGGGAAAACGCGGCCCCAGCTCCGCTGAATTTTCTCCCCGCAGGGGATTATCCCCCATTAAATTGAGGTGGTCACTAATTACCATCAAATCACCGGGCTTAAAATTAATATTAACACCCCCGGCCGCATTGGTGATTAATAAAGACTCTACTCCTAATAATTTCATTACCCGGATCGGCATTGTCAGTTGTTGCATCGTATAACCTTCATAATAATGAAAACGTCCCTGCATGGCCACGACTCTTTTCCCTTCCAGGTCGCCAATCACCAAATTTCCGGCATGACCCGGCACCGTAACAACGGGAAAATTTGGTATTTTATGATAAGGGAGCACCAATCGGTTTTCAAGCTGTTCGGCGAGCATTCCCAAACCGGACCCCAGGACCAGTCCGATCTCCGGTGATCGCTTAAGTCCTTTCTTAATATAAACAGCCGCTTCCCTGATTTGATCCATTAATAACACCTACCTTAAAATATCATGGGCAAAGCTGCTACCATAACCAGGTGGTTCAACTCCTAATAAATCGGTAATAGTCGCTGCCAGATCAGCAAAAGTAGCCCTGATCCCTAAATCAACGTCCTCTTTTATTTTGGCCCCATAGAGCAATAAAGGGACATATTCTCTGGTATGATCAGTCCCTTGATAAGAAGGATCACAGCCATGATCGGCGGTAATAATCAGTAAATCTTCCTTGGTCAACTGCTCCATGAGCGCGGGCAGTCTTTGGTCAAATTCTTCCAGGGCACGGGCATAACCGGTAATATCTCGCCGGTGGCCATATAACATGTCAAAGTCGACCAGGTTGGCAAAGATCAAACCCGGCTCACCGCTCGCCATATATTGTAGGATCGCTTCCACACCTGCCATATTATTAATGGTATGGTTAAAGCGGGTAATCCCCCGTCCGGCAAAAATATCAACAATTTTCCCGACGGCCAGCACAGCCAACCCGGCTGCTTTTATCTTATCGAGCATTGTTTCTTCCGGTGGTTCCAGTGAAAAATCTTCCCTTTTTTCACTACGGACAAAACTGCCGGGTTGGCCGAAAAAGGGACGGGCAATTACCCGGCCAACAGCATGTTTTCCCCGGAGGATGGAACGGGCGATCCGACACATATCGTATAACTCTTCGACCGGAATAATCCCTTCATGGGCAGCAATCTGAAAAACACTATCAGCTGAAGTATAGACGATCGGCTTACCGGTAGCTAAATGTTCTGCCCCGAGTTCCTCAATAATTACTGTACCAGATGCGGCCTTATTCCCCAACACTTCCCGCTTGATCCTTTCCTGAAAAGGAAGAATAACTTCCGGCGGAAAACCGATCGGGTAGGTTGGAAAAGGGGTATTTAGAATAACCCCGGCTAGTTCCCAGTGGCCGGTAGTAGTATCTTTGCCGACAGACTTTTCGGCCATTTTTCCGTAAACTCCCCGCGCCCTTATATTCGCTGCCAGGGCTTGATTCGGCTCAATCTTGCCCAGGCCAAGCCTTTCCAAATTAGGTAGTGTAAAATCATCGAGCAGTTCCCCGATATGACCCAGGGTATTGGCCCCCTGATCCCCGTATTCTTCGGCATCGGGCAAAGCCCCAATACCTACACTATCCAGGACAATTAAAATTATCCTTTTAATCTTACTATTTACCAAATAAAGTTTCCCCCCTTTTTCATCAGTCTCCAAAGGAAATTCCAATACTCTTTGCTGTCTCAACCATATCACCTTGCGGGTCAACATTTTTCAAATTACCGATCACATCCTCCAACGGTGCTGAAGAAAGTCTATTGCCACGCAAGGTAACCATGTGGCCAAACTTACCTTCCATCACCAGATCGACAGCTGCTTTTCCGTAACGAGTTGACAGAATTCGGTCATTAGAGGTAGGAGTACCGCCTCGTTGAAGATGCCCCAGGATGGTTGCTCTGGTTTCCAGACCGACCATTGCTTCCAACTCATTGGCCACCTGAGTCGCTATCCCTCCCAAGCGGATCGGATCAGGGCTATCTTCAACCAACTTACTCACTACCATCTCCCCGGAAATCGGTTTGGCCCCTTCGGCGACTACAATAATGCTGAAATCCTTACCGGCATGCCTCCTCCTGATTACGGCTTCGGCAACTTTCTCAATGTCATAAGGTATCTCCGGAATTAAAATAGCATCTGCCCCCCCGGCTATACCGGCTTCCAGGGCGATCCAACCGGCATATCTGCCCATTACTTCCAGACACATGATCCGGTGATGTGATGCCGCCGTCGTATGTAAACGATCCATCGCTTCTGTTGCTACCGAAACTGCCGTATCAAAACCAAAACTTACATCGGTATAAGCCAGGTCGTTATCAATCGTTTTAGGCACCCCGACTACCTTAACCCCTTTCCGGTAAAAATCCCGGGCACTGGTTAAAGTCCCGTCACCACCAATCACAATCAAGGCATCAATTCCGGCATTTTTTAGGTTCTGTACCCCGACATCCGAAACATCACGATAAACCGTTTCCCCCTCTTCCACAAAGGGAAACTGGAATAAATTAGTTTTGTTGGATGTATAGATAATCGTTCCGCCCATCGGGAGAATACCGGAGATCTTATCCATATTTAATTTGACCGTATGACCCAGATATAATCCCTTGTAACCATTAATAAAACCGGCAACTTCAACCCCGTACTTCAGTACCGCTGTTCTGGTAGCGGCCCTGATTACTGCATTCAAACCGGGGCAGTCACCACCACCTGTCAAAATAGCAATCTTATTAATTTTATCCATATTCTAGCTCCTCCTAACCAAATTTTTTAGTATAAATTTAATAAATTCCCGCAGAAAAGTAAACCAAATTACCTAAACCACCTAGCTAAGCTCTTACCACCCCTAATCTGAAATTATTTTCTTCTTTTAATTACGGCAAATTTTAACAAAAGATCTGCTAGTCTTTAGAAATATATTTTTATTCTATTATAAATGTAAAGATATCTCAAGACAAATTTTTTTTAGTACTTTTGGATTGTTTCCGTTCGACCGAAAAGCCGTTTGAATTATTTAAAAAAAAGAAAGGGCTATGCCAGGATAGCCCTTAATTACACAGAAAAAAGAAGCCAACAGCGATCTTCGCTCCGGCTAATGCAGATCCTAAGCTACCCACAGCAATCTTCCGACTACTACAGATAGGTTCCGAACCTACAATAACCTTTGCTCGACCATAGCAGATCCTGGAGTTTAAGCCCACAATGGCAATTAAAAAATTGAAATTGTGCAACTAAACATCTTTTCTCAGAACCTATAATAATCTCTCGACCATTATAGATCCCTACTGAACCCACTATGATCTTTGCTCGACCATTATGAATCGGTGACGAACCTACCGCAATCTCCTCGACTGAACGGCAGATCCTTGACGACCCATAATGATCTGCGCTCCGGCCATTATAGATCCGATCAGAACCTATAATGACCTTTGCCCGACCAATCCAGACCCATCAAAGAGCCTGAACCAGTCTTGGCTCAACCACTGTTGACCTCACGTTAAATATCATACCCGTTTAAAAAAATAATATACCTTTTAAAAAAAATTTTTTAATAAAAATCGACCGGTAAGCAGGGACAAAAATCAGCGTGATGTAACACCACCTTTTTCCTGCTCATATTATATATTATTCAAAAAGCCAGATCGGACGAAGAGAATTATAGGAAGAAGGCGATGGCCATTAGTCAAATAATGAACCACACCCATTTAATCCGGCTATCTACCAAAAACTATCCCCGTTTCATTAACCTTTTTCTCGAAAAAATGACGATAATTGCCGTAAATATAGTCGATAATTATGCCAATATTATTTTTAAGACCGTCTTTTTAGAGCAAATAAAAAAAACCCTTACCGATAATTTACAGCCCTTTATTTTAACCGAAGATATTTTAATTAAGGAAATATATTTAACGGAAAAGGTTAATAAAATGGAGATTTTAGCCGAAACTATTGAACAAATCGAAAACAAAAAAGGGGTAATTAAGGCAACACTGATTAGCCAAAACAGACTTATCTTCATATATGAGCAGGAAACAAAAAAATAGTAAAAATTAGTTTAGGCGGTTAATTACAAGTCCTATCGGATAGAACAACCCCATATCCGCTCCGGGTATGGGGTTGCCAATTTAACAATAGCCAATTTTAATATTTCCATTTTTAGTGGTCACCTTAACTTTGCTCTTATTTTCACTGTTAGCCCAGTCAGCGGTACTGGCAATCAGGTGTTTTTTAAACATTTTGACATCTTTTTTCAGATAGGTCAACCGATCAAGGGCAAAAATCAGTTCACCCATCTTACTACTCCCCTCCAGAAAACAGGGGGTTCCTTCCGGAATGGCGATCTCTCCGTTACCATTTTTTATGTCTACTCCGAGCATATTAGCCAGCCCCTGTAAATAAACATTACCATTAACTAAAGAAAGGTCCAGCTCTTTCGCCTGATAGTTATTAGCTTTAATATTTCCGTTGTTTAACTGAAGAACTCCCTTAGTAATCTTGATATCGGCCAGTTCGATATTACCGTTAAAATTGCTAATATCTAACTTATACCTGGTATTTGACGGTAAAGATAAGATTAGATTGGAGCTCAAACCTTCTCCGTATCTTTTTTTAGTTAATACCTCCAATCCGGTAGTATCCTGGTGCACAGACACAATGTTCGGACGACGATTTATTTTTCGGGGCAAACGAGCATTATTATGGTTATATTTGACCTTAAGTTTAAAAAAATCTTGATCCCAACAAGAGAGTTTAATCTGTCCATTAATATTATTGAGCTTTATCTCCGGTTGATCATTCTCAAATTGACCCCGGTATTCCTCGGCCGTATCCTCGTTTGTTTTCATGAAATTACTAATTAAACTAGAGATTTTTTCTCCGAGCTGAACTCGGTCTATCTCCAGGGTTGCGGTCTTTTTGCGCTCTACCTGTTCTTCCCGTTCGTCATCCAAACCATAGGATTTTTTTAAAGCCTTTAATAACTCAGCTGCTTCCGGTTCGGTAATCTTTTTCTCTTTTAACATCTTCTCAATCAACTGTTGTTCTTCGAGCATTCAGCACCACCCCATTTTTATTGTAAAAAACCCCTTCTTCGGTTAAATACTATTCCAGCTTGACCACCACTCGATCAGGACCGTCATTAACATTAACCAGGGTAAAGGGTTTGTCCATCTCCCCGTCAATCGTTTGCAGCAATAACTCCAGATTAATTTCCTGGTCATCAAGATTTTTTTTAACTTTCTGCGGTAAATATTTCAGAACAGCCTTGGCCAGCGAAAGGGGCACTGCTATGTCGACTTTCTCCTCCCCGGCTTGCTCCACATATATTTTAAGGAAACGGGCCTGTTTTTTTACTCCCTTTTTCGGGGAAGACTCAAGGGTTCCCAGCAATTGATTAGCCTCATCAGTACTGATCGTCCCAGCTTCAACCATTTTCAAGATCCTGATTCTTTCGTCATTCATCAATAACACTCCTTTATATCTTTTGTAATAACTCGACCGCTTCCCCAGACGTTATTTCCCCCTTTTCCAGCGAATCAAGAATTTCTTTCCTTTTGGCCGAAGCCGGATCATCAGGACTATCCTGTAGATTATAACCAAGCGCCTCAATTACGTTATCCAGTTTATTCCGTACGGTGGGATAGGAGATCCCCATCTCTCTTTCTACTTCTTTGATATTACCCCGTGATTTTATAAAAATCTCCACAAAATAGAGTTGATCCGAGGTTAACCTGGAAAATTTATCTAAAACAAAACTGCCGTTAATACTGGTCTGACAGCCAGAACATTTCAGCGTAGTTATTTTTAGGTTATCCCCGCAAACCGGACATTTCCCTAATAATTTATTAGCCACTACTTCACCTCTTTCCCTTCTAATACACCTATCTCTATTAACATTATAAAAAATGGCTTAAGATTTGTCAATACTAAAATTAATAATATTAAATAATATTTTAATTATCTTGATAATTTAAAAAATGTAATTAAAAACCTGGTAAATGGATTTTCGGCAGCAATACTAAAATAGACATCGCCTAAAAGCCAATAATGATGTTGAATTATTTTATTTTTTTATAAAATTTATAAATAAAAAGATTATATACTAAATAATAAACTCCCCAATATTTATATAAAACTTCAAGATAATGTTTATAATCACTAATATTAGAAGGAAAAATAATCATTATTAATAAAACTCCCGCAACAGATAAAAATAAACCTGTCAATAATAATTTTCCCGCTAGCTTATTCTCTTTCACTAGTTTTGAGCTTTTATCCCAGGCCTCAAATGAATCTACATCCTCCAATACAACAAGAAACGGTATAAATGCAAACTTAATTTGATAAAAAAAGCCTGTAAGAATAAATAATATACTTGATATAGTAAAAATATTGGGAAGCGTATAATCTATTTGTAAAATCGTCAATGATAATAATAGCACCATAAAAGCAGCTAATAAAAATCCAAAAGCTATTCCCATGGCAATTACATTAGCAGCAAATAATGCTGAAAAAAGACTAAACACCTTGCTAACACCTTTTTTTATCGACTCAGCAAAAGAACATTGACCTTCTAAATCCAGATAATAAATCAAACCTGCAACTACTATTAGATTCAATAAAATATTAATAAGATTATAAATAAAATTAGCTTTTATAATAGTAGAAATAATAACTGGTATTAAACACAGTAAAATAAATAAAGAAATCGCTCCAATATGATTTTTGATAAGAATTACACTAAATAAATTTTTATCGCTTCTTTTATTTTTCATTAATTTACCTCCCATTACTTTCCGCGTAGTGTCAAAAATCTTTTAATCTATATAGTCGAATCC
This sequence comes from Halanaerobiales bacterium, assembly GCA_022360715.1. Lineage (GTDB taxonomy): Bacteria > Bacillota > Halanaerobiia > Halanaerobiales > DTU029 > JAKSCG01. Next base: position 2,309 of record JAKSCG010000024.1, on the reverse strand, counting down.
TTATTATATTAAGGATTTAACACATTAGCATTGCATAAAATTTTTAAAGAAAAGTCAAATTGCTCTTACTGATAAAGCCTCTTTAAATATGGAAAACATGCCTTTTCTGATTTTATCAAAAAAACAAGCTCAACTAAATTAAATGATAGTTTTCATCCACAATTTACCAGCATAGTATTTAAGCCTTTTAGAGTATTATAGGACAATTTCACTGCTGTATAAAAGCTCTGTATCCCCTGACATCACCTGCCTATAAGTTAGATCAAAGATTTCTTCATGGTTAATCTTTTGTCTTCCTTTAGACGTTCGCGTTGGTGGTCTTTTGAGCTTTTTAATAAACTTCGCTAATCCTTCGTATTTGCAGATAGAGATTAAACGAATTACTTCAAGTAAGCTCTTATGGCTACTTACTTCTTTCTTAAGTAAGCAAAGAAGTAAATAACCAACCATTGCTGAGAGTATTTGATTGTTTAGTGCATTTTGACTGAAATCATAGAATGCTTTGACATGTAGATGCTGCATAATCCATTTACTACTTAGCCAGATAAACTTTTTTAGAAAAAAGCTGAGCAAAAATAAGAATAACAATAAGCTTAGAAGTAGTAAGTTTCTTAACGTACTTATCAAGCGGAGTAATTATTTCTGAGACTTTTTAAAAATTACTTGGTGCCGATATTGATAAAATGTGTTTTTTGTGATATTTTTGTCCATGAGAAATCTCCTTATTTTTAGTAATTTGGACAAAAACTATCCTAATCCTAATTATAAGGAGTTTTTTCTATATAAACAATGTTGTTTATTGAATATTATGCTTGACTTTTAATTATTTCTTTTATGCAATGCTAGTGAATCTAACATATAATACTCGTCACCCCCCTCTTTTTGAGGTATATTTAGGTTGTCAATTTTACCTTTTTAACCCAAAAAAGAAGAAGGTGACAAACTTTGAAACAAATTATTTTTGCTCTTTTGCTTTATATCTAGATTCAATAGCAGTTAATTAATTAGGGGTTGCTGAACAGAAATCAAATTTATTCTAAATTGCCAGTTTAATAAGATTAAAATGCCTTTTGAAAAAAAGCCACAAAAGAATCCGGAGCCTGCGTCCCAGATTCATTACCAATAACTGCATAGCAATAACACTCTCGCTTGTTTCTCTTAAACGAGCCATAATTCGACCAAGGCCATAGAAACGCTTACCTTCTCCAAATACGGCCTCAACTGAGTTTCTATTTTTTGCATCCATTCTTTGTTCATTCTTCTGCTTTTTTAATAACTCAGCATTTTTTGTGGGCCTACCTAAAGGTGGGCCACAAAGACGAATGCCCAGAGACTTGCAAAATTTAATGTTTTCTCGATTCCGATATATCTTATCTGCTATAACTACTTTTGGATAATATCCAAATCGTTGATGGTAATTCTCAATAGACTGGATAAGGCTTTTCCCTTCGTTAAAGGCATTAAAGCTTAAATATTCCATGAAACTGTAACCGTTGACGATACTTATAGCAAGCTTGGCACCAAACTCTACGTCAGCACCGGATTTACCACGAACAATGGGACGGATAAACGGGAGACTCACAATTCTGTCTTCAGCCTTATGTACACGATTGCGGTACATCATTGACTGCTGTTGATAGATTTCCCGGCAAACTAATAGATTACGATACTGACGTTTATTAAGAAGAGTCAGTGTGTTTTTTGTTGAGAGGTCTTTAACCACTTTTAGATCTCTTTTTATGTAACGTAGCTGCCGGCCAATACCTTTGCGTATTTTCTTGGCACTTTTACGCTTTTGCTTGTCAATGTTCAAATAATCTCTACGAGCATTGTTGCGATATGTTCTAGGTTTCTTGTTTATTCCAATGTGAGGTTCATGAAAGACAACTATGATTTCCTCCAACGCTTCCCGAGTCTCATTAAACAGCCATAAGTCTGTAGGGTAATGGATGTCAGCTTGCTGTACAGGTGGCATCTAAGATTAATTTACCGGTGTTTTCTTTTTCTTGCTTGGGAAATTCTCTCTCAGTTCCTGATGTTGCATTATTACCAGGGTTATGATTAGTGCCCCCAAAGCAACTCTTAATGAATAGGCAGCTTGTCCGGTACGGCTTTTAAAGTTCTTAGCATATTTAGTTTCAACTGCATCCCAGGGAATGATTAATGCCAGTTGGCACCAACGGTTTTTAGGGTTTAGTTTTCCGGCAAATGGTAAACAAAACTCTTGGGTAAGATCATCTGACGTTCATTATGTTTATACATGAATTCAGCCTCCCAAGTGCAAGGTTTTTATGGGGAAGATGTTATTT
>JAKSCG010000185.1 GCA_022360715.1 Halanaerobiales bacterium | reverse complement strand
GTTGCCGAATCAGGCCAGGTTATTCAGCAGTTGGAGAGTCGTTCCCGGGAAATTTCGCAGATTATTAACGTGATTAGAGAATTTAGCGATCAGACCAATATTTTGGCATTAAATGCAGCAATTGAAGCGGCCCGGGCCGGTGAACACGGCCGGGGTTTTGCGGTGGTTGCCGATGAGGTCAGAATACTGGCTAATCAATCCAATACAGCAGCCAGTAATATCTACCGGATTGTGACCGAGATCCAAACAGAAACTAAAAACGCCGTATTAGTTCTACGAGAAGGGTCCGGTATCGTTGAGGAAGGACATCATATTGGCAATAGAACCCAGGAAGCCTTTGTCGATATTGAGCAGGCTGTCGATACCATGGTCGATATTGCCGGTCGAATTGCCTTAACCACGAAAGAACAGAGCAAAGACAGTGGCGAAGTAACCAATCGGATCGAAGAATTTAATCACCTTGCCCAAAATACTGTTGAAGGGGTCGACCAGATTAATCAGGCCATTAATCAACATTTCCAGTCAATGGAAGGACTGGCGGTCTCGTCGGAAAGTCTGTTAACAATGGTTGACCGTTTACATATCATGCTGCAGAGATTCAGGATGGAACAGGATGAAGGCTCGTTGGAATAAATAAAAAGGGAGGAGCATTATGTTAAAGCATCGTTGGAGTATTGGGCTGCTGTTTTTAGTTATCATTTTGGGGGCAGCTAGTGGGGCCTTTGCGGTCAATCTACCGGAAGGACATAATAGATTACATTATCACCGCTACGATAGTGATTACCAGGGCTGGGGTTTACATGTCTGGGGCCGTGGTTATGCCGGTAATCCGATTAGTTGGACTTCGCCTCTGGAGATCAGTGGCTTTGATCAGTATGGGGCTTACTGGGATATTCCCTACAACGAGGGAGCCGGAGACCTGAACTTTATAATTCACCGCGGTGATGACAAGGATCCGGAGATGGACAGGGTTTATCCCCGGCCTGATCAAAATAAACAAATCTGGGCTGTTACCGGAAGTGAAACGGCCTATCACTCAGTAGCGGAAGCTATTGAGGCGATGGAGGGGAGCTTTGTTCAAAATACGGTATCATTAAAGGATATCGGGATTAAAAAGCTGACAATCGGTGATGCCGAGCCGGTAAAGGAAGGAACGGTAAGGCTTTACTACCACCGGTTTGATCATAATTACACCGGATGGGGACTCCATGTCTGGGGGAAGGGGTATGCCGGAACCCCGGTTTTATGGACTGAACCATTACCGATTACCGGAATGGTTGATTACGGGGCTTATTGGGATATACCTTATAAAGAGGGTGTGGGTGATTTGAATTTTATAATCCATAAGGGTGATCAGAAAGATCCTCAGCCGGACCGGGTTTATCCGGAGCCGGATCAGTATAAAGAAGTCTGGGCTGTCTCCGGTGATGAAACTGCTTATGTTGATCCGGTAAAAGCGGTTCAATCAGCCGAGAATAAAGTCGTCCAGGCGGTTGTTATCAGCAAAAACGAGGTGAAAATTGAGTTTCGTAATCAGATTAAGGAAGCGATTTTTATTCGTGATGGCTATAATTATATACCGGTAGCTAAACTGGATACTGCCCAGGCCCCGATCTATACCGTAACAACCAGGACTGAGCTGGATTTAAGCAAAAACTACCGGATCGAGAGTGGGGCTATGTCGGGTGATACCCGTTTAAGCCCCGAACTGATTGATCTCGTTTTTGCTTATTCCGGTCAATTAGGGGCCATTTATACCAAAGATAGTACTACCTTTAAGCTATGGGCTCCGCTGGCTTCCCGGGTGTTAATTAATCTGTATCAACGGGGTGATTGCCCGGAACCGGAGCAGGTTGAGGAATTAAGCAGGACGGCCCGGGGGGTCTGGACTATTACGATTAAAGGTGACCTGGCCGGTAAATTTTATCAGTATTCAGTCAGCCATGAGGGTCAAGAGAAGACTGTTCTTGATCCCTATGCCCGCTCAATGGCTGCTTTTAATAGTAATGGGCCGGATAAGGTGGGAAGAGCGGCTGTGGTTGATCTGGAGCAAACCAATCCAGTGGGCTGGCCGGATGATACTTATGTCAGGCTTCCGGTTCAGGAAGATGTAATTATTTACGAAATGTCGGTCCGGGATTTTACTATTTCGGCCGATTCCGGGGTGGCGGAAGAAAAAAGAGGGACTTACCTGGGTTTTATTGAAAAGATTCCCCATCTGGTTGACCTGGGTGTGACCCATCTTCAATTAATGCCGGTCTTAAATTTCTATTATGGCAATGAATATGACCGTTCATTTGAAGAGAGCGGCAGTGCCGGAGAGGCTAATTATAACTGGGGTTATGACCCCCATAACTACTTTACTCCTGAGGGCTGGTTCTCACTCGATCCGGCTGACCCCCATCTCCGGATTAAGGAACTGAAAACCCTGATTAAGGCCCTCCATGATGCCGGGATCGGGGTTGTGTTAGATGTGGTCTATAACCATACGGCTAAAACTTCGACTTTTGAGGATATTGTTCCCGGCTATTACTATCGCCAGTATCCCGATGGTTCCTATTCAAGCGGTTCCGGTTGTGGGAATGATACTGCTTCCAAACGGGCGATGATGAGGAAGCTGATCATCGATTCGGCAAGCTACTGGGTCCAAGAATATCATATTGATGGTTTCCGTTTTGATCTGATGGGACTCCATGACGAAACCACCATGGTCCAGGTCACTCAAGCAATCCGGGCGATCAATCCGGAAGCTCTCCTCCACGGTGAAGGATGGAACATGAATACGCTGCTGCCGGTTCAGGAGCGATATATTAAGGGTGATAATCATAGTGGTAAACGCAGTCTCCTTGAATATGATCAGATCGCGGCCGTTTTCAGTGATACGATCCGGGATGGAATAATTCAACCCTCCGCCTTTGCCCCGGCCGAAGAAGGTGGTTTTGTCCAGGGAGTAGTCGGCAATGAGGCCAAGGTTCGAACCGGTGTAATCGCCAGTCTTGTTAATTATCAATCGGAAGTACCCCTTTTAACAACAGCTTATGACCGTTTTGCCGATGATCCGGAAGAAGTGATTAACTATGTGACCTGTCATGACGGAAGGACCCTCTGGGATAAACTGACCTTATCAGCCCCAACGGCCACTGTTAAAGAACGGAAGAGGATGCACAAACTGGCTACGGCTATTGTGATGACTGCCCAGGGTAAGGCTTTTATTCACGGCGGTTCGGAGATGCTAAGGAGTAAACCGGACCCGGATAATCAAATCCACGGCTTCGATCATAATAGTTATGACTCCGGTGATTTGACCAATCAACTGATCTGGAAAAATAAGGATGAACACTGGGAGATCTATCAATACTTTAAGGGCTTGATCAAGCTGAGGAGAGAACAGGCCAGCTTCCGGCTGGAGACAACGGAGGAGATTCAAAAGCAGCTGGAGTTTATTCCGATTGAGGAAGCAAACCTGGTAGCTTTCCGACTAAGGGGTGATCGGGAGGAATTAATTGTTATCTATAATTCCAACCGAATAGCCAAAACCCTGGCGATTGCAGGGATCGATCCCGAATGGCAGGTACTGGTTGACGGCGAAAAAGCCGGGGTTAATCCCTTGCCGGAAACAGAAGTAATACTGGCCAGGGACAGGATTACCGTCCCGGCAATTGCCGCCGTAGTAATTAAGAGGGATCAGGATGGTAGTTAATCGGCTGGTTAAAAATAGTCTGGTTTTATTGGTTTTATTGTCAGTAGTTGTAAGTGGATTTAACGTTGTAGCGGAGGAAAAATTTCCAGAGATTAAGGATTACAATCAAACCCTACTGCAAACATTTTACTGGGAGATGGGTCAGGGGCAATATGCTGAAAAATACCCGGAAGAGATCGAACTATGGAAACTGTTGGCCCGACGGGCTCCGGAATTAGCCGGGCTGGGTTTTACTGCCCTCTGGATTCCCCCGGCTAACAAAGCCTGGGCCGGGATTGAAGATGTCGGTTATGGGGCCTATGATCTATGGGATCTGGGGGAATTCCGGCAAAAGGGTACAATTAGAACTAAATACGGAAGCAAAGAAGAACTGGTCAGGGTGATTGCTGCTCTCCAATCAGAAGGGATTAAGGTTTTTTATGATGCAGTTCTCAACCATCGCATGGGGGCAGATTACCAGGAGATGGTGCCGCAGCAATCCGGTCAGTCGATTGCGGCTTGGACCGGCTTTGAGTTGGCTGGTCGAGAGAAGTATTATAGCCGGGCCGACAAATGGAAATGGGACTGGCAAGCCTTTGACGGCACCGACCTGACCGGGACTTATTTATTTAAAGATAAAACCTGGGATCAGACCTTTGATCATGACTTTTTAATGGGCAATGATGTCGATTATCAGAACCCCCTGGTCAAACATGAGTTAAAGGAATGGGGGAATTGGCTGGTCAATCAGCTTGGTTTTGACGGGTTCCGGATTGATGCAATTAAACATATTGATACCCCTTTTATGGCGGAATGGATGGACTATTTGCAGGAACAAAGCGCCAAGGAGCTAACCTTTATCGGTGAGGCCTGGTATAACGATTTAATGGGTTTGAAAATCTATCTGGACAGTGTTCCCGGTAAGGAATTGCTGCTCTTTGATTTTAGCCTGCGTAATAGCTTTGCTCTACTCAGAGACGGGTCTTTGAAACTGGCTACCCTGAAAAAGGCCGGTCTCGTTAACCGCAAGAGTTATGGCGAGCGAGTTGTTACTTTTGTTGATAATCACGATACCGGTCGTGATGTAACGGAATATGCTACTCCGATCTTTAAGCGCAAGCTTCAGGCCTATACTTATATCCTGCTGCGGGAAGTAGGGTGGCCGATGGTCTACTGGAAAGATTATTATAATTCCGAGCAGCAAGAGGAACTGGCCAAGATCATCCGGGCCCGTAAATATTTTGCCTATGGACCAGGGTATGAAGTAGAGAATAATGATGATGAAATTTACTCATATGTGCGTGGAGGATTTGAACATCTTCCGGGAACCGGCCTGGTGATGATGATCAGTGGAGGGGATTCTAATCTGATCAGGACCAAGCGGATCAATTCGCGAAAAGCTAATACTGTTTTTTATGATTTCACCGGCAATATTGGTTCAGTTGTGATTACTGATCAGAACGGGTTTGGTCAATTTAAAGTTATTAATAGTCCAAGCAAGGGTTGGTCGATCTGGGTTCCATTAATTTAAAATAAGATTTTTTAAAAGAAAGGGTGAAAAAAATGAAAAAAATTGCTGTTTGGTCAGTCGTCTTGGTGTTGGTATTAGGATTAACGATTAGTGCCGGAGCTGTTAAATTGGTAGTTTGGGAGAGTTCGGGACCAGAAGAGGATTTTGTAACACTGGTCGGGGAGAAGTATACCGAAGAAACCGGGGTAAAAATTGAAGTAATTGCCATTGATCAGTTATCACAGGGAGATAAACTGGCCTTAGACGGACCGGCCGGGAAAGGGGCGGATATTGTAGTCTGGCCCCATGACCGGATCGGGAAAGCCGTTTTACAGGGATTACTATGGCCGCTTCCCCAAGATAAGTTGAATTTAGACGGTTATACGGAATCAGCGCTTGATGCCTTGCGTTACCAGGGTGATCTATATGGGTTGCCTTATGCGATGGAATCAGTAGCGATTATTTATAATAAAGACCTGCTCGCGACAATTCCCCCGACCTTTGATCAATTCCTGGCCGAGGTTTTAAAGCTGAATAAGCCGGAGGAAAACCAGTTCGGCTTTATGGGTGATATCGGTAATCTCTATCATATCTTTGGTTTTGTCGCCGGTTATGGTGGTTATGTCTTTAAAAATACCGAGCAGGGATTGGATGTCGATGATATTGGACTGGCCAATCAAGGAGCGATCCGAGCAGCTAATTTAATTAAGACTTTTCGAACTTCCGGGCTAATGCCGGAAGGGACTACCTATGATGTTTTTGACGGTCTTTTTCAGGAAGGGAGACTGGCCGCACAGATTAATGGCCCCTGGGCTTTTGGCAATTACCAAAAGGCTGGCTTAAACTATGGGATAGCTCCATTTCCCAAACTGGATAATGGTGAATATCCCCGGACTTTCATCGGAGTTAAAGCATACTATATCAGTGCTTTTAGCGAACATAAAGAAGAGGCCCTGGAATTTATTAAATGGTTGACCAATCAGGAAAACAGCTTTAGACACTATCAAGAAACAGCGATTATTCCGACCCGGGATGATGTAATCTCCATGCCGGAATTCCAGGGTAATAAAGACTTTATGGCCTTTGCCGTTCAGGCCGGCCGCGGAATTCCTATGCCTAATGTTCCGGAAATGATGCAGGTCTGGGATCCGATCAATGATGCTCTTTCCTTTATCCTGCGGGGGCAGATTACTCCGGAAGAGGCTTTGCCAATGGCAGTCGAACAGATCAAGGAAAACATCCAGCAGATGAAACAATAGTCCAGATATACTAATAGTATTTTCCCGGTTGCTCCTTGCTGAAAAGCGGTTAGGAGCAACCGGGAAATATGAAAGGAAGTGGATATCTTGCAAACACAAATAAATAGTCGGCTTGAAATGAAGGGTAACCGACGTTATATTGCTGCCGTCCTTTCCGCGATTTTTATGGGAATAGGACAGCTTTATAATCGGCAGTGGCTTAAAGGGATTTTGTTTTTGTTTTTCTATATTCTGGTTATGCTCAATAGTATCCCCTATTTCCTGGAAAGTTTCCACAATTTACGAACGCTGGGCCAAACCCCGATGCAAGACCATTCCCTTTTTTTGATGATTTACGGGATTATCTCTATCCTCCTTTTCCTGATTGTGCTGGCGATCTATTTGCTTAATATCAGGGATGCTTATCAAAATGGACGACTGCTCGATCAGGGGCAAAGACCGAGGGGATTTTATACTGCTCTGAAAAATTTAATCGAAGGTGGTTATCCTTATATCATTCTTTCACCGGGATTAATTGCGATTACGGTGATTTCCATTTTACCGATGGTTTTTTCGATGTTAATTGCCTTTACCAACTATGATCTCTACCATTCTCCCCCTAAACATATCCTGAACTGGGTTGGTATCCAGAACTTTTATCGGGTTTTAACAATGGGTTCCTGGTCAAGGACTTTTCGCAATATCTTTAGCTGGACAGTAATCTGGGCGTTTCTCTCTACCTTGACGACCTTCGGACTGGGTGGATTTATTGCAATTTTATTAAATAACCCCCAGATCAAGTTCCGGAAGATTATTCGGACTATTCTGATCTTACCCTGGGCCATACCGGGATTTGTTAGTATTCTAATCTGGCGGGGGATGCTCAATACCAATTTCGGGGTAATTAATCGCTATCTGGCCGAAATATTTAATCTTAATAATATCCCCTGGTTGCATGAGGTGTTTTGGGCCAGAACAGCGGTAGTCCTGGTTAATCTCTGGTTAGGATATCCTTATTTTATGATTTTAATTACCGGGATTTTGCAAAGTATTCCCGATGAACTTTATGAAGCAGCAACTGTTGACGGGGCTAATAGCTGGCAAAAGTTTAGAGCGATTACCCTGCCCCTCCTTTTATTCGCCATTACCCCGCTTTTAATTATGACTCTGGCCTATAATTTCAATAACTTTAATATAATTTATCTGTTAAATGATGGCGGTCCGGCTGTATTCGGCTGGCAGGGCGGTGCCGGCGGGACCGATATTTTAATTTCCTGGGTCTGGAAACTAACCTTTGAAAAGTTGAAATACAACTATGCTTCAGCAATCTCGATTATCATCTTTATTATTATTTCCGGATTCAGTATCTATAATTTCCGAAGGACCAAATCATTTCAACAGGAGGAGATGTTAAAATGATATCCTCGCGATGGCGTAGTAAGCTAAACCTGGTCTTTACCTACATCTTTATCATTTTTATGATGATGGTCGCCCTTTTCCCGGTGGTTTGGATCTTTGCTTCATCTTTAAATCCAGGCGATAGTCTTTTTACCAGTTCTTTATTTATTCCGGAAAAAGCAACATGGCGGCATTATATCAGGTTATTTCGGGAAACCGATTTTCCGGTCTGGTACTGGAATAGCATCAAAGTCGGCGCTTTTACTTCATCTTTGACCGTATTATTGGTTTCTTTTACCGCCTATTCTTTTTCCCGCTTGAATTTTCTGGGGCGAAAACAAGGATTAATGGGCTTGCTTGTTTTACAAATGTTCCCGGGGATTATGAATATGGTTGCCCTTTATGTTTTATTGAACTTAGTCGGCCTGCTCGACACCCATCTGGGATTAGTACTGATCTATGCCGGTGGTGCTATCCCCTACAATAGTTGGTTAATGAAGGGCTATCTTGATACCATTCCCCGTTCGCTGGAAGAAGCGGCCATTATTGATGGAGCCAGCCGTTGGAAGATCTTCTGGCGAATAATTATGCCCCTTTCCCGCTCGATCATTTCGGTAATTGCCATCTTCAATTTTGTAGCTCCCTTTGGCGACTATCTCTTTGCCCGCTTGGTTTTAACTTCACCCAAAAACTGGACAATGGCAGTTGGTCTATATGATTTTATTAGTGGTCAATTTGGCCGGCATTTTACTCAGTTTGCCGCCGGAGCCTTACTGGCTGCCCTACCGATTACCATTATCTATCTTTCTTTACAGAGTCTGTTGATCGGGGGTCTGACCAAAGGGGCTACTAAAGGTTAACCAAACGGGAATGAACAGGATTTTACCAGGTAATCCGGATAGGTCGGATTACCTGTTTTTTTATACGTAATCATCAATGGGAGATTTGTTTTAAAACATAGTAACGAAATAATCAATAAATGATTACCTGTTCTACTGGACTCTAAAAAAATTTTTACTAAAAAACCCCTTGTTATTCCAGGAATAAACTAGAATATTTAAGAAAAAAATATCATATTTTAAGATTTTTTTAAAGGACTTTTAAGAAATATGTAGAAATTAAAATATAATGATGAATACGGAAAAAAGATACAAAAATAGTAAAAGGTCATGATCATGGAAGGAATGTTAGAGCATGAAACTGCTAAGAAAAGAAGGAAGCCCCCTCTATTTTCAAATTAAGAGTGAGATTAAAAGGAAGATAGAAGATAAGGAATGGCAACCGGGTGACTTGCTGCCGACAGAAACAGAGTTGGAGGAACGGTTTTCGGTTAGTAGAACTACTGTTAGACAGGCGATATCCGAGCTGCAAATAGAGGGCTATGTTTCAAAGCAACAGGGGAAAGGGACGTTTGTAACCAAGCCCAAATATGAAGAAAAATTACCAGCTCTACGTGGTTTTACTGAAGATGTCCGTTCGAAAGGGCATTTTCCCCGTTCATTAGTGATCAATTCCGATCTAATTATTGCTGATCAGTATATTATCAACAAATTAAAAATAAATCGAAACGAACAGGTATTGAAGCTGGTCAGGTTACGTTTTATTGATGAGGAGCCAATTCAAATTACAACTGAATATATTCCTGGTGAAGTCTTGGCCAAGATTGAGTGGTTAAAACTTAATTTTTCAGAATGTTCCTTATATGAGGAGATGGAAAAGGCCGGAATTGAACTAGATGAAGCCAATGAAATTATTGAGGCCCAGGCCGCTGAGGAATTTACCGGTTCATTACTTAAAATACCGGTTGGTGCACCTCTCCTGATCAGCAAAAGACAGACCTTTGATATTAACGGTAAGGTAGTGGAATATGCTATATCCCAGATCAGGGGAGATCGGTATCAAAATAATGTCCGCCTAAAGAGGAAGGGATCATAGGGCCGACTGAGATTTATCCCGCCATGTTTGCAAAGGAAAAGAGCAGTATTATCAAGCCAGAAAGGAGGTTAATTATTAATGAAAAAGCTAAGGATGCTTATGTTGGCGATCGTCTTTTTTACAGTAATCGGTTGTGGTTCCGGAGTAATGGCAGCGGATCAGATAGCTTTAATTATGAATCAACCCCTGGGTGATCCCTTTGCTGATCTGGTATATTCCGGCCTGGAGAGACTACAGGATGAAAGGGATGTAAAAGTTAAGTTGATTGAGAGTCTGGATAAATCGGAGTATGTGGAACAGGTCAGAGCAATGGCCGACCTGGGATACAACCCAGTTATGGTCCTCTGGGAGGACCTGGCCGCTGCCGCAATAGAAGTGGCAGCTGATTACCCAAATACTAATTTTATCGTGCTCGATTGTTATACTACAACTGAACTCAACAATGTCCAGACAATTGTAATGGAGCCGCAGGAAGCCAGTTTTATTGCCGGTTTTGTAGCTGCCAAGACTACTAAAACAAAGCAGCTTGGTTTTGTCGGCGGGGCCGATCTGCCGGTGATCAGGAATTTTTTGAGCGGATTTCAAGCTGGTGTTGCCCATGTAAATCCAGATATCGAAGTTTCGGTTCTTTATGCCGGTACCTTTATTGATCCGGCAAAAGGGTTAGAAATAGGCAGGATATTATTTAACAGTGGTTGTGATATTGTCATGCATGCGGCCAATAAAACCGGACTTGGTGTGCTTAAAGCAGCTGCGGAAGCCGGTAAGTGGGGTATTGGCGTTGATATGTGGCAGGGGGATGTCGCCCCAGGTCATGTACTCTGGTCTGTCCTGAAGGATGCAACAAATGCCGCTTATATTATGGCCGGCAAAGCGCTTGATGGTGAATTCCAACCAGGTATATATAAATTTGGGGCCACAACCGGCGCAAAATTGTATGATATCCGCGACCTGGAAAATGTTTCAAAAGAGATTCAACAAGAAGTCCTCCAACTGGAGAAAAAGCTTAATAGTGGTCAAATTAAAATTACCGATAATCAGTAGAAGATACTTAAATACATAATACAATGCGAGACAGGGGGCCTAACCCTGTCTCCTCCTTAAGGAGTTGGTATCCCTTGCCAGGTGATATTATCTTTCAAGCGATAACTAAGCGATTTCCCGGGGTTTTGGCTAATGATTCGATCAGTCTAACTATTCGGGCTAAAACTGTCCATGCCATCGTTGGGGAAAATGGGGCAGGGAAGAGTACGCTGATGAATATTCTCTGCGGGTTGCTGCGACCTGATAGCGGGGAAATCCTCATTGACCACCAATATAAAAGCTTTAACTCACCCCGGGATGCGGTAAAAGCGGGAATAGGAATGGTCCATCAGGAATTCATGCTGGCCCGGGATTTAACTGTTCTTGATAACTTAATTCTCGGTTATGAACCAGGCAGCTATGGCTTGATCAAAAGGGAAGAGGCCAGAAAAAAACTTCAGAAACTGAGTACTGCTTATGGTCTGAGTGTTCCACTGGATTGCAAAATAGGAGAAATACCGGTTTCTTTTCAGCAACAGGTAGAGATATTAAAGGTTCTCTACCGGGGAGCGGAGATAATAATTTTTGATGAGCCAACTGCCGTCTTAACACCGCAGGAAACGAGGGGCCTTTTTACGGCGATCCGGGAATTGATTGAACAGAACAAAACTGTAATTTTTATTTCGCACAAATTAAAAGAGGTAATTGCGATCGCCGACCGGATTAGTATCCTGCGAAATGGTAGGGTCAGCGGTGAGCTTCCGGTGGAAGAGGCCACCGAACAAAAACTGGCTGAACTTATGGTGGGACGGAAAAATTTTCTGCAAGCCGTTCCCCCGGTGATAAAAGAGGAAAGGGCTCCGCTGCTGGAGATTGTAAACTTAAGGGTAACCGATCAAGCAAAGATCGTCCGGATCAATGATCTATCTTTTAGTATTCAAGCCGGAGAAATACTGGGAGTTGCCGGTGTGGCCGGCAATGGACAAAGTGAGTTGGTAGCAGCTATAATCGGTTGGGGCGTAATTGATTCAGGTCGAATATTGCTTAATCGGATTGATATTACCACAAGTTCTGTCCGGCAACGTCGACTCAAGGGGATGCGTTATATACCACAGGATCGGAGTATGATCGGGTCATGTCTGAGCGCTGCTGTCTGGGAGAATTTAATTATGGGTTATGAATTTAAAGCCCCGTTGGCCCGACGGGGATTGTTAAACTTTACCGAAATTAATAATTTTAGCAAAAAGCTGATTGGACGGTTTAAGATAAAAGTTGCTTCCCAGGATATGCCGGTCCAGAATCTGTCTGGTGGTAACTTGCAGAAAACGGTTATCGCCCGGGAGCTGGCTGAAAATTCTACCGTTTTGCTTGCCGAAGACCCAACCCGGGGAGTTGATATTGCTGCCGCTGAATTTATTCATTCCCAAATTTTACAGGAGGCGGGAAAAGGGAGTGCGGTTTTGTTGATATCACAAGATCTGGATGAGCTTTTATCGCTTAGTAATCGGATTATAGTATTATATGATGGTAGAATTATCGGGGAAAGCATTGCCGGTGAAATGACCAAAGAAGCAATAGGTTTGCTGATGGGCGGGCGGTGTAACGGAAAGGACGGAGTGGATAAATGATAATTGTAAAAAAAGTGGTGAAAAATCAACTGCTCCTCGAATTTATAAAATATTTTATTGCTTTATTCCTGGGAATTATAATCGGTGCTATCTTGATTATCCTTAAGGGAGAAAATCCCCTGGTGGCCTATTATATGCTTTTTAAAGGTGCTTTAGGAAGTAGGGCGGCGCTCGCCCAGACCTTACGTTGGACTACCCCGGCGATCTTAACTGGGCTGGCGACAGCCATTGGCTTTCGAATTGGAGTTTTTAACCTGGGAGTAGAAGGCCAGCTATATATTGGTGCCCTGATTGCCGCTATCGTTGGTTATGCTGTCCCTTTCGCTAACCGGGTTCATGCTATTGTTGCTTTGCTATTAGGTTCTCTGGCCGGGGGATTATATGCCCTGCTCCCGGCCATCCTGTGGATGCGTTACAGAATTAATGAAATTGTCAATACCTTAATGCTTAATTATGTCGCTTATCTCTTGACCGAATATATCACTCGTCATTTTTTAATGGAAAACAGTGTTTCAGCAGTTCCCAAGCAAATTGTTTCTCCGGAAATCGCTAATTCGGCTAAACTCCCCCTTTTAATGCCTCCATATCAGGCAAATATAGGGTTTATTGTGGCGATCATCCTGGCTCTTGTGCTTTCATACCTCTTTTTCCGGACATCAACCGGCTATACCTTGAATATAATTGGTCAAAATCCGAGTTTTGCCAGCTATGGTGGAGTGAATGTGCGACGATTAGGGACAGTGGCTTTTATTGTTAGCGGAATGATTGGGGGTCTGACCGGGGCGCTCGAAATACTGGGGGTTCATCATCAATTTGCTGCTAATTTTTCAGTTAATCTTGGCTTTGATGGGGTGCTAATTGCTCTGCTGGCCAAAACCAACCCACTGGGTATTATTGTGGTCGGCTTTTTTTGGGGTATTTTAAAAAATGGGGCCTTGGCGATGGAGAGGATGACATCAGCCAATAAAATCGTTATTCAGGTAGTTCAGGCTTTATTTGTCCTGTTTTTAACAGTCGACACCGGGGTTGTCAAGCAGTTGTTGGCAAAAAGAGTGGCTTGGACTAAAGGAGTGCATAAAGATGGAGATGCTATTTAGTTATGGGACTTTGATGGCAGGTATTACCTTAACCGTTCCGATTTTGCTGGCTGCGCTTGGCGGTATGTTTGCTGATCAGGCAAATTTATTTAATATTGCCCTGGAAAGTTTTATGCTTTTGGGAGCTTTCTTCGCTGTTGTTGGTAGTTTTCTAGGAGCCAGTCCCTGGTTGGGCTTTTTAATGGCCGGTCTGGCCGGAATTCTGATTGCCCTGGTTTTTGGAGTGCTGGTGATTGATTATAGAGCTAATACGGTGGTTGTGGGAATTGCCCTGAATATGTCGGCATGGGGGATGACCAGTCTTTTATTGGAATTGTTTTTTGGGGTGAGGGGATTCCTGATCGATCCCCGGATTGTCAGTTTTCCTAACCTGGAACTACCAATAATAAAAATGATTCCGGTCCTGGGGAAAATCTTGAGTGGACATAATTTGTTCGTTTACATAACGATTATAATCGTTGTATCTGTATACATTATAACCTATCAATCTAAATTTGGCTTGAGAATCAGGGCGCTAGGACAGAATCCGGATTCACTGGAGACGGCCGGACTTAGTATCAGAAGATATCGTTATCTGGCTGTTGTGATTAACGGTTTTCTCTGCGGTATAGCCGGTGCCTCCTTAACGTTAAGTGGTTTATCAATGTTTAGTGAAAATATGTCAGCCGGCAAGGGTTTTATTGCCCTGGCCGCTGTTTTATTGGCCCGCGGAAAGCCCACGTTAATTATTCTGGCCAGTATATTTTTTGGATATGCCGAAGGAGTCAGTATAAAATTACAGGGTTTTGGTCTTCCGCATCAATTGATCCTGATGACACCTTATATCATTACGATTATATTTCTGTTCATCGGGACCAGGAAAAAGCACGCAAGAATAGGGGGATAGTCAGATGGTTAATCCTAATCAATTTAGCGAGAACAAAAAACCGGGAACTGCGCATAAACGGGAGCAGGAACTCCTGAAAAGTTACGATTATTTAGTGGATCTACTCAAGCAAAAGCAAGGCCAAATGTTGGTTGCCAAAGCCCGCGATTTATCCTTGCTTAATTTGATCGGAGACCTGGTACTGGTAATCAGCTGTGATTCCAATGCTGCTATCGGTGAAAAACCAAACGATCATTTAAAGCAATCCTATTCCGAAATGGGCCGTAGTGCGATTAAAGTGCCGTTAATGGAAGTAATTGCTGCTGGGGCGGTGCCCGTCCTGATCATTAATACTCTCTGTGTCGAAATGAATCCGGCCGGTCGGAAAATTATTAAGGCCATCGGTCAGGAGTTAGTCCGAGCGGGAATTGATCCGGCGATCCAACTTACCGGCAGCACGGAAGATAATACCGTGACCACCCAAACAGGGATCGGAATAACAGTAATTGGGATGGCAACGAAAAACTCCCTTCGCTTAAAAAGAACCGGCGCGGGGGATGCCATTGTGTGTGTTGGGGTTCCTAAATCAGGGATAAAAGTACCATATTGTGAAGATGATGATGATATCGCTCAGGTGGGTACAGTCATCAAGTTGAATAAATTATCATATATTCACGAAATACTGCCGGTGGGTTCGAAAGGAGCCCGTTTTGAAGCAGAAGAACTGGCCGGCTTTTCCGGTCTTAAGTTTATGGAAAATAAGCTAAATAAAATTGACCTGGAGAGCTCGGCCGGAGCAAGCACAGCAGTCCTGGTTAGCCTTCGGCCGGATAAAATTGCGGAGTTGCAAGGGGCTTTGTCGGAACCGGTTTTTGAAATTGGACGGGTTTGCCCGGTATAGTTGATTAACAAGTGAAAATAAAAATTATTATCTTTATAAGGAGGGATCTTTTGATGGAACTAGAATATAAATCTGTAGACCATGTCTTGGAGGAAGTAAAGGAGATGACTGTGCGGGGAGGAAGTGCTTTTGGACGGGCGGCCGCCTCTGCTTTCCTGCTGGTGTTAGAGGAGGAAGAATTGCTGACCAGGGAGCTACTGATGGCGAGATTTAAGGCAATAGCCGCCAAGTTATTGGCGGAAAAACCTACCATGGCAACCATTCATAATGTAGTAACATTAGTTACGGAAGTGATCAAAGAGGCAAAGCAAAGCACCGATATCCAGGAAATAAAGACCGGTATAGCTATACTGGCCGAAAAGATGATCAAGCATTCCTATTATGCGCTGGAACAACTTGGCCGGTTTGGGGCTAATATGGTTACCGATAATGATTTAATCATGATCCACAGTTATAGTGGGGCCTTAATGAGTATCTTTCGATATGCGGTTTTACAGGGTAAGAAGTTTGAAGTAATTTGTACGGAATCCCGTCCCCTGCGGGAAGGTAGATATTCAGCCCGGATTCTGGAAGACCTGGGAGTGGCCGTAACCTTTATTACCGATGCGGCTATGTGGGAGTTTGTTCAAGAGGCTGATTGGGTTTTAGTTGGAGCCGATGCGATTACTTATGATGGGACGGTTGCCAATAAAATGGGAACAGCTATGTTATCCTGGCTGTGTGAAATTACCCAGACCCCTTTCTTCGTCGCCAGTGAAATATTTAAATATAATCCCTTAACCAGGAATGGATATCAAATTGAGTTGGAAAAAAGGCCCCGGCAGGAAGTAATCGAAGCAGCGGATTTTGAGACAATGAATCATATTAAGGTAGTAAACCAGTTTTTTGACTTAACACCACCCAGTAATATTAGAGGGTTTATTACTGAAATGGGGATAATATTGCCAGCAATGTTGAATAATGTTTGGATCGAACTGGAAAATAACTTGAAAGGGAGGGAATGAAGATCGATAGCATTTGGCAGGTAAGTGATCAGATTAAACAGGCCCTGGAACGGAGACAACCGGTGCTGGCTTTTGAATCAACGTTGATATCGCACGGGCTTCCCTATCCCCAGAGTATTGAATTGGCTTTAAGCTTAGAGCAAATTGCCCGGGAACATGGTTGTATACCGGCTACCATCGGGATAATAGAAGGAAAGATCTGTGTGGGTTTAACGGAAGGCCAGCTCGATCAACTGGCTGTTACCGAAGACCTTGATAAAGCTGCGGCCTTTGATCTTCCGGCGGTAGTTGGACGGGGGAGATCGGCCGGGACAACGGTATCGGGAACGCTGGCTATTGCGGAAAGGATCGGGATCGAGGTTTTTGCTACCGGGGGAACAGGCGGGGTTCATCGTAATATTAGCGAATATTTAGATATTTCTCATGACCTTCTATATCTGGCCCGGAGTAAAACGATCTGTGTCAGTGCCGGAGCCAAGGCTATTTTAGATTTGCCTAAGACCTTGGAATATCTGGAAACAGCAGGTGTTTGTGTGCTTGGCTACCAGACCGCTGTCTTTCCGGCTTTTTATTACCGGGACTCCGGCTTAAAACTAAATCACCAGATCAGTGGTCCGGCCGAAGTGGCCAGGATATATTTGGCAAGACAACAGCTCCGGTTAGATCATGGGATGTTGGTCGTAGTTCCAGTGCCCCGAGAACAGGAGCTTTCCCCGGCGATAATCAATCCAGTTATCGAACAGGCCATAAAAATGGCCGAAAAGGAGGGGATTACCGGTAAGGCGGTAACTCCTTTCCTGCTTGATTTTTTAGCCGGGGCTACCGCAGGTCAATCGATCTTGACCAATCTCGCCCTGCTTAAAAATAATGCCCGGGTCGGGGCCGGGATTGCAGTAGCACTTACTAAGGAAAAATAAATCTAGATAAAGTTTAAGAAAATTCCTAAATGCAAGCAGGATTTTGACCTGTAATGTTGAATACAAATATTAATACCAAATTTAAACTAAATTAAGTCTTTGTCTGGTTTATTTTTTTTAAACCCTATGCAAACGTTTTAACAAGCGGGAATTTAACAAAATAAACCAGGCAGGCAAAGTAAATCAGGGGGTGTAGTATGAAAAGGTATTCTGTTTTAGTTTTATCGTTGTTGTTGGTTGTTGGGATGGCTTTTGCTGTTTCAGCATCAGAGGAAGGGAAATTGCTGATCTGGGCCGATTTAGATCGTGCTAAGGCTTTACAGGATGTTAAAGCAGATTTTGAAGCTGAATATGGGATTGCGGTGGAAATCCAGGAAGTAGCTTTTGGAGATATCAGGGACAATATAGCAGTGGCCGGTCCGAGCGGGGAAGGCCCCGATATCCTGGTTGGAGCCCACGACTGGTTAGGGCAGTTGATCGCTAACGGCCTACTAGAGCCGATAGTGCTGGGTGAGCTGGCTGATGATTTTTATCCGGTAACACTTGATGCTTTTAGCTGGGCTGGAAAGCGATATGCTTTGCCCTATGCCTTTGAGTCGATCGGGTTAATCTATAACCGGGAGTTGATTCCCGAAGCCCCTAAAACCTTTCCCGAATTTGTCAAACTGATCCGGGAATTAACTGACCCGGACAACGAAAAATATGGATTTGTGATGCCACAGCCTGACCCATATCATAGCTTTCCCTTTATGAGCGCTACCGGCGGCTATGTTTTTGGGATGGATGAAGAGGGCAAGTTGGATCCGTATGATATTGGGTTAAATAATGAGGGTGCGCTTAAAGGTCTGACTTACCTGGATCTTCTTTATGAAGAAGGGCTGGTTCCGATAACCAATTATGAGACAATGTCCAGTCTTTTTAAGGAAGAAAAAGCGGCGATGATGCTTACTGGTCCCTGGGCTCTAAGTGACTTAAAAGCAGCCGGGATTAATTACGGTTTTACCAAGATCCCGACCATTGACGGCAGTACACCCAAACCCTTTGTTGGGGTACAGGGGATGATGATCAGTGCTTTTAGCAAGAATAAAATCCTGGCCCAGGCTTTTCTGACCGAATTTGTTGGGACAGAAAAAACAATGAGTAAACTCTTTGAACTGGACAGGAGACCCCCGGCCTATAAACCGGTAGCAGAAATAGTAGCTCAAGACCCCGATATTGCCGGTGTGCTGGCCAGTGCGGCCGATGGGGTTCCAATGCCCAGTATTCCGGAAATGGCGGCCGTATGGCAGTCCTGGTCGGATTCCTTGGAAGTAATTCTTAACCAAAAAGATGAAATAAAACCGGCGATGGATAATGCGGTTGAGCTAATCGAAAAAACAATTAAAGAGGGCTAAATAATTAAGAACTAAAATGGGATACTGGCGCTACCTTAGGTCAGTATCCGCTTTACTAGAAGGAGGGAAGCAGATGTTCCTCGATAAAGTACTGGCAAAAAAAATACTAAAAATATTCTTTTTTGCCACCTTTGACGCCCTGGCCCTGTGGAGTGCGGTAACCCTTTATACCCAACAGGCCTATACATTTTTAGTAATCCTGCTAATTGGTACGGTACTGCTGAATCTAACATACTTAAGTGAGAAGCATTACCCTTTAAAGTATATCGTACCAGGAACTCTTTTTATGCTTTTTTTGGTTGTTTATCCCATTTTTTATACTGTTTATGTCTCCCTAACCAATTTCGGAACCGGTAATATCCTGTCCAAAGACCAGGTAATTCGACAACTGGAGGAGCGTTATTATCATCCGGAAAATGCGACTGAGTATAGTTATGCTGCCTTTATTAATGACGATAATGGCGATTACATTGTTTTATTGAAAGATAATGCCGGCAATTTATTATTGGGTCAGGATGGGGAGATTGAAGAAATAGCCGGTAATGACAATCGCTTGCTCGATCAAGACCAGGACGGGGTGATCGAGCAAATAGACGGATACCGACTCCTGACCAGGAAAGAGATTTTCAAAAACCTGGCTGAGTTACAGAAAATAAAACTCCATGCTCAGGGTAAAGTTATTCAGTTAAAAAACTTTGCCAGTTTTACCGAATACATCCCGCAATATAATTATCGGCCTGAGGATAACTTAATAGTTAATCTAAAGAATGGTGAGGAGTATTTTGTGGAAGAGGGGTATTTTGTTTCCAGGCAGGGAGAACGTTTAGAACCAGGCTTCCGTTTTTTTATCGGAGCTGACAATTTTTTGCGTCTATTACAGGATAAACGGATTTCCGGCCCTTTTTTGCGGGTCTTTATCTGGACTTTTCAATGGGCTTTTCTCAGTGTATTAACAACCTTTGTTCTGGGGATGATCCTGGCAATTTTATTAAATGATAAATTTCTTCGCTTTCGCGGGCTTTATCGGGCGTTGCTGGTTATTCCCTATTCAATACCGGCCTTTATATCAGCCCTGGTCTGGCGGGGACTTTTTGATGATACTGTCGGGATAATTAATAAACTCTTGCAGGCTGTGCTTGGTAGTGGTTTGCCCTGGTTAAACGATCCCTTCTGGGCGAAAACGGCGCTGATTATTATTAATCTTTGGCTTGGTTTCCCTTATATGATGCTGATCTGCCTGGGGGCTTTGCAAAGCATACCGGAAGAAAACTATGAGGCTGCTGCGATTGACGGTGCTTCCGGTTGGCAGCAGTTTAGATATATTACTTTACCGATGTTGCTGGTTAGTGTCGGCCCTCTTTTAATCGCCTCTTTTGCCTTTAATTTTAATAATTTTGTCGTAATTTACCTTTATAACCGGGGGAGACCGGCCATGGTCGGGGCCCAAACCCCAGCGGGAGCAACCGATATTTTGATCTCCTATACTTACCGTCTTTCTTTTGAGAGCGGTCGGGGGGCGGATTTTGGACTGGCCAGTGCGGTTACCATAATAATTTTTATGATTACGGCATTAATAACCTGGTTTAATTTCCGTTATACCGGAGCTCTGGAGGAGGTAAAGGAAAATGTATAGAAAACCAACTTTTGCTTCAAACTTGATCCGGCATCTCGTGATCTGGTTGGTCCTGGTATTTGCCCTTTTTCCAGTTATTTGGATAATATCCGGGTCTTTTAATCCGGCCAATACCCTGGTTGGACAAAAATTGATCCCGGAACAACCGTCATGGGTCAATTATCGGGCATTAATTAATAGTCCTCAGCACCCCTTTCCTTTATGGATGTGGAACAGTATTAAAATAGCCTTAATTACGTCAATTTTGGCGGTAGCGATGACTTCACTGGCCGCTTATGCCTTTTCTCGATTTAGGTTTCGGGGTCGGAGAAACGGGTTATTCGTCTTTCTGTTGATTCAGGTCTTTCCGCAACTCCTGGCAATGGTGGCAATTTACTTGCTCTTTCTGGAAGTTCAAAAAATATTTCCCGCTTTTGGCTTAAATACTCATCGGGCCTTAATTATTACCTATTTGGGGGGAGCAATTGGTGTTAATACCTGGCTGATGAAGGGTTATCTTGATACAATACCACGGTCGTTGGAGGAAGCGGCTTATATCGACGGGGCCAGTCCCTTTCAGGCTTTTTATCGGATTATTTTACCACTAGCCCGACCGATCCTGGCTGTTCTCTTCTTTTTACAGTTTATCGGCATTTATTCGGAATTTGTGCTGGCCCGGGTTTTATTAAGTTCGAAAGAAAACCTGACACTGGCGGTGGGATTACAAACTTTTATTTCAGAACAATATGGGAAGAGATGGGGGGTTTTTTCCGCAGCAGCTTTGCTTGGAGCTATTCCGATCGTCCTACTATTTTTTCTAGTGCAAAAACACATTGTATCGGGATTGAACCGGGGTGGCGTAAAAGGGTAATAATGTAGTATAATTTAAGCTAGGTGATGATAATGAAAAACGTAACAATTAAAGATGTGGCCCGTCAGGCTGATGTATCACCCTCAACCGTTTCCCGGGTGATCAGTAATAGTCCGCGGATTAGTCCGGAAACCAGCAAAAGAGTAAGAGATACCATGAAAGAATTAGGGTATCATCCCAATGCAATTGCCCGGAGTCTGGTCATGCAGAAAACAAATACAATCGGATTAGTGTTGGCCAGACGGACCGATACAGCCTTTGCCAATCCTTTTTTTACCGAAATAATCCAGGGGATTGCCGTTGTGGCCCAGCAGTCCCACTTCAATTTGATGCTTTCAGCAGCCCAGGATTATCATCAGGAACGGGAAGAAGTGTTAAAGATGTTTCAGAATAGAATGGTTGATGGCGTTATTCTGATGGCTTCCCGGGTTAATGATGAGTTAATTAAGAAACTCCAACAGACTAACTCTCCTTTTGTCTTAATTGGCCGGAGTCTGGAGATTGACAATATTCCGATTGTTAATAATAATAATATTAAGGCTGCTTATCAGATGACCGATTTTTTAATCGGCAAGGGTTACCGTAAAATTGCCGCTATATCCGGTCCGGCTGATTATGTGGTTAGCCAGGATCGGATGAAGGGTTATCAACAAGCTTTGCAGGAGCACGGAATTCCTTTTAAAGAAGAGCTAATCAGATACTGTGACTTCTCCTATGAGGGTGGTTATGAGGCCGCTCTGGCCATACTTAAGGATAATGAAATTGATGCCTTTTTTGCTTTTGACGATATGATGGCTTTCGGGACGCTTCGGGCCGCTGAAAAGCTGGGTTTTGCTGTCCCGGATCAACTGGCCGTAGCCGGTTTTAACGATGATCCGATTGTGGCTTACTTTCGACCGGCTTTAACGACAGTAAAAATACCGATCCTGAAAATGGGAGAAGCAGCGGCCAGAATGCTGATCAGGATCATTAAGGAAGAGGATTATAGCGGGGAAGAGGTAATCATCCCAACGGAAATAATCCCCAGAGAATCAGTTTGAGTTTGACTATATTTTAACTGGAATGGAGTGAAGATAAGTTGAATAAAGGGGCAGTCCAGCATCTGGCTGGCGGTAATTTTGCTTTTCCCCTGGACCAAGAGACCCTGATGCTTAGATTAAAGGCAGCCCGGGGTGATTTAAAACAGGTACAGGTTATATATGGCAGTAGGTTCCCCGAGGATGGTTTAGATCCCTCCCGGGCCAAAGAGATGGACCTGATTGCCAGTGATCAAGAATACGATTACTTTCAGACAACAATCCAACTTAGTGACGCCCGTTTTCGTTATCATTTTTGGCTCGATGATGGTAAAGAGCAATACTGGTATAATGAAGAAGGTTTTTTTCTGAACCGTCCCCGTGGTTTTGATAGTGGTTTTTTTAGTTTTCCCTGTATTAATCACAATGATATTTATCGTGCTCCGGCCTGGGTCCGGGATGCTGTTTTTTACCAGATCTTTCCCGAAAGGTTTTATAATGGTGATCAAAACAATGATCCGGTTACTGTCCAGCCATGGGGTGGCAAACCAGCGTCTGATTCCTTTTTCGGGGGAGACTTAGCAGGGATTATAGCTAAATTAAGTTATTTAAAGGAACTGGGGATTAATGCCCTTTATCTAACCCCGGTCTTTAACTCTCCCAGTAACCATAAATATAATATTGATGATTATTACCGGATCGATCCTGGTTTTGGCGATCTGGAAACAGCCAGGGAGTTGGTTAACCAGGCCCATCGGCAGGGAATCAGGGTGGTCTTTGATGCTGTCTATAATCATTCCGGATTTGATTTTTTTGCTTTTCGGGATCTCCGGGAAAAAGGGCCAGATTCCCCTTATCTGGATTGGTTCCAGATTGATTCATTACCACTTAGGACTAACCCACCTTTAAACTATCGGACATTTGCCAATCATATTGTAGATATGCCTAAACTCAATACCAGCAATCCGGCTGTTCAACAGTATTTGCTTGATTCTGCCCGTTATTGGGTCGAAGAGCTTGATCTGGACGGGTGGCGACTTGATGTAGCTGATGAAGTAGATCATCAGTTCTGGAAGAAGTTCAGGAGAGAATTGAAAGCAGTTAAAGCAGACCTTTACCTGGTGGGAGAGATTTGGCATAATGCTAATCAGTGGTTACAGGGAGACGAGTTTGACGGGACGATGAACTATAATCTCTCCCGGATCATCTTTGACTTTTTTGCTAAAGATCGGAGCGGTCCGGGGTTATTTGCCAGCAGATTGACCAGCAATTGGATGAGGTACCAAAATGAGGTTAATTATTATCTGCTCAACTTGTTGGATAGTCATGATACAGCCAGAATAGCCAATATCTTTGGCGGTGAGCGGGAAAAGATGAAACTGGCTATTTTATTTCAATTAACTTACCCCGGTGTGCCGATGATCTATTATGGCGATGAGATTGGCTTAACCGGGGGAAATGATCCCGACTGTAGGGGCTGTATGGTTTGGGAGAAGGATAAACAGGATCAGGAGCTATTTAAATATTATCAAAAATTAATTAAAATTAGACATGAATTGACTCCGCTGCGCCGGGGCAGCTTTACTACAATCCTGGCCGATGATTTGAATAATCTTTATGGCTTTAAAATGGTGGAAAAAGACCAGGTAGTAGTGGTCATTATCAACAATAGCCCCCATCATCAGCAGGTCAATTTGCCGGCCGACCGAATCAGCTTCGAGCAGGCTGAGCTGCAAGATCAATTAAGCGGAATTTGCTATCCGCTGGTCAATAATACCTTCACACTAGATGTTTTGCCTTTTCAGGGGTTAATTTTAAAATAGGGTTTTCCCCTTGTTGACATCAAACCCTACTAAAGGTATAATGTTCATTGGAATTTACTTAAGTTTTAGCTTTACCTTAGATCAGTAGAGGGGGGTGAAAACAAAGTGGCTCATGTAATTTCTGATGAATGTATTATGTGTGGGGCCTGTGAACCGGAATGCCCGGTTGATGCGATCAGCCAGGGAGATACCCAGTATGATATTGATCCGGATACCTGTATTGACTGTGCAGCCTGTGTTGATGTATGCCCGGTTGAGGCAATTAGTGAGGAATCATAAAGAAGTAAACTTTAGCTTTATAAACTAAGAGAAAACCGGGTTTGTCCCGGCTTTTCTTAATTTGATGAATTAAGCCTACTTCCAGGGGGTAAATTAGGACTGGAGGTGGATAGCAATGATTGAAGTATATTGTGGAGTTAAAGAATGTAAACATTTTGACAACGGTTTCTGCCAGGTGGAAGAACTGCATATCTCAAAGAATAATAACCAACCCAACCATACTGAAGAAACTAACTGTATGAGCTTTGAGTCCAAACTCTTTTGAACAATAGTTAGAGGGGGTGCTAATGAAAAATAAAATTGTGGTAGTTGGTGCTGGATTTGTCGGAGCAACAAGTGCTTATGCGATCATGAACTGGGGATTGGCTTCCGAGATTGCTTTAATTGATCTGAACAAAGATAAAGCCGATGGGGAAGCGATGGACCTAAACCACGGGGCAGCCTTTGTTAAACCGGTCAGAATTAAAAGTGGTGGTTATGAAGAGTGCAAAGATGCCCGGGTAGTTATTATTTCCGCCGGGGTCAACCAAAAACCCGGTGAAAGTAGACTCGATCTGGTCCATAATAATACCAGGGTTTTTCAGGAGATTATCCCCAGGATTATGGAGTACACTAGAGATGCCATTCTCTTAGTTGTTACCAACCCGGTCGATATTTTGACATATGTCACCCTGAAGATTTCGGGACTCCCGCGTCATCAGGTCTTGGGCTCAGGAACAGTTCTCGATAGTTCTCGTTTTAGGTTTTTATTAAGTGAACACTGCCGGGTCAATCCCCGTAATGTCCATGCCTATATAATCGGGGAACATGGTGATCATGAAGTAGCAGCCTGGAGTTTAACCAATGTGGCCGGTGTTCCCTTTGAGAAATACTGTGTGGTCTGTAAAGAGGACTGTGGTTCCGATGATTTTAAGGAGAAAATCAACAGTAAAGTCAAAAATGCCGCTTATGAGATTATTGAACGGAAGCAAGCAACTTACTATGCAGTTGGTCTGGGTGTAGCCCGGATTGTTGAGAGTATTTTACGGGATGAAAATACAATCCTAACAGTTTCGGTCGCGGTCGAAGGTGAATATGGCTTAAGTGGTCTGGGCTTAAGTCTGCCGGCTATTGTTGGGGCCAAAGGGATCAAAAAGGTATTAACATTAGACCTGACCGCAGCCGAAGAGGCAGAATTGATGGAATCAGCCCGGGTCTTAAAGGATATTATCAAAGGTTTAAAAATATAGGCTTATCTGAGCAGAGAAAAGCAGGATTTAACTCTTATTTGAAGAACTATTTAGTGCTGGGAGTTTTACTTTACTAGCGGCAAATCAGGGTAATCCTGTTTTTATATTTTTGACAAAAAACTTAAGGGAGTGGTAATGATGGCATCTTTAGCAAAGGTAG
The DNA here is from genome assembly GCA_022360715.1 of Halanaerobiales bacterium. GTDB lineage: Bacteria > Bacillota > Halanaerobiia > Halanaerobiales > DTU029 > JAKSCG01. The sequence continues at coordinate 43,470 of JAKSCG010000185.1, read as the reverse complement.
ATCCTCAGCTGGCCGGTTTAGTTGAGCAAGAGTATCAGCGGCAGTCCAGAAATCTAGAATTAATTGCTTCTGAAAATTTTGTTAGTGCGGCAGTAATGGAAGCAGCCGGGTCATGTTTGACCAATAAATATGCGGAAGGGTATCCTCATAAGCGTTATTACGGCGGCTGCGAAATTGTTGATCAGGTCGAGGAGTTGGCAATTGAAAGGGCTAAGCAATTATTCGCCGCTGAACATGTTAATGTCCAACCCCATTCCGGTTCTCAGGCTAATCAGGCGGTCTATTTTGCTACCGTTCCGCCGGGCGGAACAATTCTAGCGATGGATTTAACCCATGGTGGCCATTTAACCCATGGTAGCCCGGTCAATTTATCGGGAAAATACTATAATTTTGTTCACTATGGGGTTACCCGTGAGCAGGAACTGATTGATTATGAGCAGGTGGAAAGATTAGCTGCCGAATATAAGCCTACTCTGCTGGTGGCCGGTGCCAGTGCTTACCCCCGGGTAATCGATTTTCAGCGTTTCCGGGAAATTGCCGATCAAATTGGGGCCTTATTGATGGTTGATATGGCTCATATCGCCGGATTGGTAGCGGCCGGGTTACATCCTAATCCCGTTCCGGTGGCTGATTTCGTTACTACTACTACGCATAAGACATTAAGGGGTCCCAGGGGTGGCATGATCCTCTGTGGCGAAAAGTACGCGAAAAAGATTGATAAGGCTATTTTCCCGGGGCTACAGGGTGGTCCCTTGCTGCATATTATTGCAGCCAAGGCAGTAGGCTTTAAGGAGGCATTGAGCGGAGAGTTTAAGGATTATCAGCAACAGATTATTAACAACGCCGCGGTGTTGGCGGTAGAATTAGAAAATTGTGGGATCAGGTTGGTTTCAGGCGGGACAGATAACCATTTAGTGCTGGTTGATTTGACTAATTTGGACCTGACCGGGAAAGATGCCGAAGGTTTACTGGATCAGGTGGGGATCACCGTGAATAAAAATACAATCCCCTTTGAAAAGAAGAGTCCCTTTATTACCAGTGGAATTAGAATCGGCACAGCAGCAGTAACTAGTCGGGGGATGAAGGAAGAGGAGATGAAGATGATTGCTCAACTGATCATGGCTAGTTTTCAAAATCGTACTAATCAGGAAAAACTGGACGAAATACGGGAAAAAGTATACCAGTTATCAGGTAAATTTTTCTAGCCGGGAGCTGAATAAATGAATTATCAATTAATTGCCCTTGATCTTGATGATACCTTATTAAATAAAGAACACTGTTTATCACCGGCTACCTTATCGGTAATCAATAAACTAAAAGAGCTAGGTTTAATCCTTACTGTTGCCACCGGACGGATGTTGGTCTCAGCTTTGCCGATCATCAGCCGGTTGGCCTTAAGCGGACCAATGATTACCTATAATGGGGCTTATATTAAAGATGTCGGCAGTGAAGAGGTTATTTATGAAAAGCTAATTGAAGAGCCACTCGCCCGGGAAATTATCGATTTCTGTGTCGATAAAAAAATACATTTAAATCTATACCAGGGTGATCAATTATATGTAGCTGAAAAAAACCAGGAAGTCAGGCTATATCAAAAGATAGCCGGGGTGAAAGCTCAGGCTGTTACCGACCTGAAACAATTTTTAAAAGGACCGGTTACCAAGTTATTAATTGTGGAGAGTGATCAAGAGAGACACCAGGATTGTTGTCAGCTTTTAAAAAAAAGGTTTGGTTCAGTGGTCAATATCACTGATTCCAAAAAGTTTTATATTGAAATAATGGCCCGGGGGGTTTCCAAGGGAAGGGCTTTACAGCTCGTAGCCAAGCGGCTGGGTATTCCCCGGGGAAAAGTAGTAGCGATTGGTGATGGGCGTAATGATCTAACGATGATCGAATGGGCCGGTTTAGGTGTTGCTATGGCGGGTTCTCCGCCGGATGTGCAGGCAGCAGCCGATCTGATTGCCCCACCCCATGACCAAGATGGAGTAGCCAGGGTTTTGACCGGCTTGTTTAAATTATAATCGAAATTCTTTCCCCTTAAAAACATATCTATTGTTGATGATTAATATATATAGTACTGAACGGGAAAATGAAAGGGGGAAGGATTTTGGCGGTTAATTATGAGCTGGCCAAAAGGTATGCTGCTGAGCAATTCCTAAAATTAGCTTTATATTTAATTGAAAGGAATCCGGATAAAAATTTTATTAAGTTACTTAATTTGCTGGATAAAATAGCCCAGCGGGGGGAGCATCATCAACAGATTCGAGCCTTGAAACAAAGTTATTTAGATAATCCGGTGATCGGTCAGTATTTAAAAAAGCTAACCGAGATCGCCCCCAGCTATAAAACTGGTTTACTGGTTAATTTTTTGATTAATGCCAGTTTGCTGGGGATTCCTTACCAATATAAAATGGCCGAAGAGCTGGGAGTGATGGTCCCCTGGGCAATTTTGCTTGACCCGATCAGTATTTGTAATTTAAAATGCCGGGGCTGTTGGGCCGGGCAATATAGCAAAAGCGATACCCTGGCATACCAAACGATTGATCGAATTATTAGTGAAGCTAAAGAACTGGGCATATATTTTATTATCTTTTCCGGGGGTGAGCCGACCCTTTATCCAGATTTACTTAAACTTTGTCAGAAACACAGTGATGTCGGATTTGTCATGTTTACCAACGGCACTTTAATTGACCGGGAGATGGTTGATCAGATGGTGGAAACTGGTAATCTATCACCGGCGATCAGCCTGGAGGGTTTTAAAGAGTCGACTGATCACCGCCGGGGCCAGGGTGTTTATGACCAAGTTATGGAATTGATGGATCGCTTGCGGGAAAAAGGGGTTGTTTTCGGTAGCAGTATTACCGTTAACCGGGACAATGCCGAAGAGTTATTTGCCGGTGATGATTTTATTGATCTGATGGTTAAAAAAGGGGCGGCCTATACCTGGTCTTTTCATTATATCCCGATTGGTAGTGACCCTGATCTGGAGTTGATGATTACTCCCGGGCAGAGGTCAATGCTGGCCCGGCGTGTACCTGAGTTAAGGAAGGAAAAACCGCTTTTTATCCTTGATTTCTGGAATGATGGCACATATAGCGGAGGCTGTATTGCCGGGGGCAGGCGTTATTTTCATATTAATGCCCGGGGGGATGTTGAACCCTGCGCTTTTGTCCATTTTGCGGCCGATAACATTAAGGGAAAATCCTTGAAAGAAGTACTGCAGAACCCTTTGTTTAAAGCCTATCAAGAACGGCAGCCCTTTAATGAAAACCTGATGTTGCCCTGTCCCATTATTGATAATCCTCTGGCTTTGCGGGAAATGGTTGCGGAAACAGGGGCTGCTCCGACTCACCGGGGAGCAGATGGAATTTTACAGAATAAAGTAGCCAATCGTCTGGAAAGAATAGCCGGGGAATGGGCCGAAAAAGCTCGGCCTATTTTGGAGGAAAGGCTTGCTAAACCGGACTCGCAATATAATTCCCTTTAAAATTGCAACTTATCGTAAAATATAGTATAATAACCTGTATAATAAGGAGGAATACAGGGAGGTTTAACATTTGTCAGTACTTAAATTTGTCTTAGGGATAATAAAAAAATCCTTGGTCGATTTTTATGAATATTTATTTAAAATAGTTTTTGTCAATTTAGTCTGGTTTACAATATTAATCCTGCCGTTTATTTTTTTGTACATATTTGAGGACTTCTGGCTCCTGTTTGTATTATTAATCATTAGCTACTTGCTGGCCGGTCCCCTTTTTTTATCGGCTTTAAATCTATTAAAAGCAGTTATCGATCGTGAGGATCCCTCGGTCAAGGTTTTGTTTAGCGGAATCAAGGTTTTTTTTAAACGGGGATTGCAGGGCTGGCTCCTCAGTTCGTTAATTTATCTGATTCTGTTGGTCGATATCTATTTTTTTCTACAAAGATCCGGTAATTTATTAATGTTTATCATTGCTGTTTTATTTTTCTATTTATTAATCTTTTTCAGTATGAGTCAGTTATATTTTTGGGGTCTGTTAATGCTGAATCCGCAGCAGAAATTGTGGATTGTTTTTAAGAAATCCCTTTTATTAACCCTGGATAATCTTTTAACTTCTTTTTTGATTTTGGTCATTGTTTTGTTATTAACGGTCATTTTGTTTGTGACCGGAGTTGGTCTGCCAATTGCCTTTTTAGGAATAATTAGTTTAGTTATCATTAATTTGACCAGAGCTATTATGGACAAGTATCTGAAGAAAGAATAGGGGGAGTTGATCATGGCAGAGTTTTTTTTAGGTGTAGACCTGGGTGGAACGAAAATACTTACTGTTGTAGCAGATCATAATGGTATTATACTGGCCAGTGAAAAGAGACCAACCGAGGCCGAACAAGGACCGGAGAAGGTTATTGATAATATTTATGCCACAGTTTTAGATGTTCTGGAAAAGAGCAGTGTAAGGCCAAGGGATATTATTAAAATGGGGGTAGGTAGTCCCGGGCCGATCGGGATTAGTGAGGGTATGATCTATATGGCGCCCAATTTATACTGGGAGAATGTGCCGATTGTCAAATTACTGGAAGAGAAAGTAAAAATACCGGTGATCCTGGAAAATGACGCCAATGCGGCTGCCCTAGCCGAAAAGTGGTTTGGAGCCGGAAAAGATGTGGATAATTTGCTCTATATTACCGTTAGTACCGGTATTGGCGGAGGAATAATTATTAACAAAAAAATATACCATGGGGTTAACGACGGGGCCGGTGAAGTGGGACATATGATCATCGATCCCGCCGGACCGCGCTGTGGTTGTGGTAATCCCGGCTGCCTGGAGGCAATTGCTTCCGGGACAGCGATCAATCGGATGGCCGGGGAGGCAATAAGGCAAGACAAGGATACGCTTTTAAAGGAATTATTTATTAATAATCAGGAAAAGATCGATGGAATGATGATAGCGGATGCTGCCCGCCGGGGAGATCAGATTGCCCTTCAGATCTGGCATAAAGCCGGGAGATATCTGGGGATTGGTCTGGCTAATTTGATCAATATTTTCAATCCGGAGATGATCGTCCTGGGGGGCGGGGTAATGAATGCGGCTGATTTAATTTTCCGGCCGATGGAAGAAAGTCTAAAGGAGTATTCCTTTGAGAGTAACTACAAATCTGTTCGGATTTGTCAGGCGCTCCTGGGTGAAGAAGCCGGGGTAAGAGGTGCAATTGCGGTAGCAATGGGGGAGCGGTTATTACGGTGAAAAAGAAGAGTATTCCGGTCCAAAAAATTATCGAAAAATTTTCGCTGGAGATTCTGACCGGGATCGAGGCGAATAAAACGATCACAGTCAGTGATATTAAGCGACCGGGAATTGAATTAGCTAATTTTTGGAATTTTTTTGCTCCGGAACGGGTTCAACTCCTGGGTAAAACGGAGATCTCTTTTTTGCAGGAACTGGATGAAGATACCCTAAAAACCAGAATAAAAAAGTTCTTTAGCTATGATCTTTCCTGTGTTATTGTCTGTAGAAATCTGGCTGTACCGTCGATTTTAGTCAAGGAAGCAGCTGCTCAAGCCGTGCCATTATTGAGGACAGCAATATCGACTACCAGTTTTTTGAGTCTGCTTACCAATTATCTGGAAGAGACCCTGGCGCCGGAAAAAACCGTCCATGGGGCTTTAGTTGATATTTATGGGGTGGGAGTACTGATCAGCGGGAAAAGCGGTATTGGCAAAAGTGAGACGGCTATTCAATTGGTCAAACGCGGTCATTTATTGGTAGCTGACGATATTATTATTGTCAAGAACATAGGTGAGCGGCTGTTGGTGGGAACTGCTCCGGAAGTTTCCAGGCATTTTTTAGAGATAAGAGGCATAGGGATTATTAATGTCAGGACTTTATTTGGAGTCGGTGCCGTTAAAGATTCAGCAGAGATTAACCTGATCGCGAAATTGGAATTCTGGGATGAAAGTAAGGTTTATGACCGTTTGGGGCTGGATAATTTTTATGATCAAATTATGGGGATTAAGGTTCCGGAAGTAGTAATCCCCGTTAAACCGGGCAGGAATTTGGCCATGGTTCTTGAAGTTGCGGCAATGAATATCAGAATGAAGGCAATGGGTTATAATGCTGCCCTCGATTTTTCGGCTAAAGTAAATGATCTGATGAGAGACCCTTGAGTTAAAACTGGAGGAAGGTTATGAAGATTATTTTTTTGGGTTGTTTAATTATAATCATCAATCTTTTTTCTTCATTAGTAGCTGCTGGAGATGATGGGGGGTTATTTTTTTCGATTGATGACCCTTCAGGTGATGATTTTGGTCCGGGTACTTATCGGTATCCTACCAACAAAGCCTTTCAAGGAGAGGGGCTTTTTGATATCAACAGATTTAGTATTAAAGAAGAAGGAGATTTATACATCTTTCGCTTTAGTTTTCAGAACCTGATTGATCCCTGGAAAAGCAAATACGGTTTTAGTCTCCCTTTGATTCAGCTTTATATTGATAATACTGAAGGAGGTAGTGTCGAACTCTTCCGGGAAGGGGCTAATGTCAGACTGGATGCAAAGGCACCCTGGGATCGGCTGTTGACGATTAGTGGTTGGTGGGTGAGGCTTTATCACCCGGAAGATCGCAATAAAGACGACGATTTCTGGACAGCACAGCAAAATCCCTGGGATGTGGAGGAAGCCAGTGTTCAAGTAGAAGCAAATACAATTCGTCTCGCGCTCAAAAAAGATTTAATCGGACCACTTAAGGGGGCCAGCTTATTTCTGCTGGTGGGCGGATTTGATCCCTTTGGGCCCGATTATTATCGAAATATCAGCCAGGAAGCACCTTACTGGAATTTTCAGGACCAGAGTAATAACGATTTGAAATATGCCCCCCGGGTAATCGATCTAATTCTTCCCGGGCCAAGACAGCAACAGACCGTCCTGGCCCGATACAGTGAGGATTATCCCCTGATCTATCCCTTTACAATTAAAACAAGTCCGTTATTAGTAGCCTTTAATTTATATTTTTTGTTCGGAGTAATTATTCTCCTTTGCTTAGTTTATTTGATGCATAAGAATTTTTATCAGAAAAATACCAGACAATAGAAAACCCCTTAACCGGGGTTTTTTTAATATAAAGATACCAAATATAATTAGTTATGTATAAGTAATATCCTCATTGTTAATAATGAGGATATAAAGGCAATATTGAATAATTAAGTGGTGGTTTGATGCTGAGAAAATTATCCCGTTTCTTTCAATACCTGAAATTAAAACACCTTAATGACACTAATAATTACCAGGAAGAAGAACGGATTATACCAGATTCGATCGAGGTATTTAAAGAAAGACTGGAACGGGTTTTTTATGATTGCAGTGATTTTAGCTTAAGAGAAATAACCCTGGGCGATGAAACAAGGGTTCAATTAATAGTCGCCTTTATTGATGGACTGGTTGACAAAAATTTAGTTAACAACGATGTCTTAAGACCCTTAATGATTGATTCCCGCGAAGCAGATTTAGCGACCCATTTTAATCAAAGTACAGCTTTAAAGACTTTAAAAAACGATTTATTAACTACCTGTGATCTGCAAGAAGTTAAAAGTTTTAAGCAACTAGTTACGGCAATTCTGGCTGGAGATAGTATTATTTATATTGATGGCGAAAGGGTTGGCTTTAAAGCCGGGACAAGGGGTTGGGAAAGAAGAGGGATTGACGAGCCACAGACTGAGGCTGTGGTTAGAGGTCCGCGTGAGGGTTTTTCCGAAACGTTGAGAACTAATACAGCCCTGCTGCGGAGAAAGATCAAAAATCACAAATTAAAACTGGAAATGCTAACCCTGGGAGAACAGACCAATACAGATATCTGTCTTTGTTATATCAAAGATTTAGTCCATCGAGATATACTTGAAACGGTCAGAAGGAGATTAAAGCGAATTAAGACAGATGCTATATTAGAATCTGGTTATATTGAAGAATTTATTGAGGATGCCCCCTTCTCTGTTTTCCCTACGGTGGCTAACAGTGAAAAACCGGATATTGTTGCGGCGAAAATCCTGGAGGGCCGGGTAGCCATACTATGTGATGGCACCCCTTTTGTGCTTACAGTTCCCCATTTCTTTATTGAAACGCTATTGTCCAGTGAGGACTATTATAGCCGGCCGTTTTTTTCTTCACTGGTTCGGATTCTGCGCTTATTAGCTTTAATCCTTACTACAGTCCTACCGGGATTTTATGTAGCAATGGTCGCCTTTCATCAGGATGTCATCCCGTTTAAATTATTGTTAACGATTACGGCATCGAGGGAAGGGATTCCCTTTTCTGTATTTACTGAGACCCTATTGATGGGAGTCACCTATGAATTATTGCGAGAAGCGGGAGTTAGGATGCCCAGACCATTTGGTCAGGCGATAAGTATTGTCGGGGCCTTAGTTCTCGGCCAGGCAGCGGTTGAGGCCGGTATTACCAGTACTCCGGTTATTATGGTCACGGCAATTACCGCGATTACCAGTTTTATTATTCCCCCCCTGAAGGGAACACTGCCAATTATTCGTCTGATTTTAATTCTGGTAGCTAATATTTTAGGACTACTGGGAATGGCTTTAATCATTATCATTATTTTTATTCACATGAGCGGCTTGAGATCTTTTGGTGTACCATATCTGGCTCCGTTTTCACCTTTTACCGGAGCCGATTTAAAGGATACGTTGCTCCGGTATCCCCTCTGGGCAATGTGGACAAGGCCTCGGTTTTTAATCAAAAATAATAGAAATATTGAAGATGAACAATACAGGATGAAAAAAGATATCAGAACAAAAGAGGATTAGCGCGATGTCAAATTGGAAAAAAATGATATTATTAATGGTAACTTGTTTCTTTGTTATTAACCTGACTGCTTGTTGGGATAACAGAGATTTAACCGAGATGGGTATTGCAACAGCTGTCGGCTTTGATCAAACTGAAGGTGGTGATATCGAAGTAACAGTTCAATTGGTTAAGCCCGGGGTGATTAAGGCCAAGGCCCAGGGTAGTCCCGAGGAAAGTTTCTGGGGTGTTTCGGCTACCGGCCAGACGGTTTTTTCTGCCCTCAGGAATTTAGTTACCACTGTTAATCGGGAGATTTTTTTAGCCCATATAGAATTAATGGTAATCGGGGAGGAGCTAGCCCGGGATGGGATCATTGATGTGATTGATTTTTTTGAAAGGGAACATGAATCAAACCGGAGAGCATCCGTTATTATTGCTAGAGGGATTAAAGCCAGGGAAATACTGGCCGCCAAAAGTGAACTGGAAAATATACCGGCAATGCACATAACTTCTACCCTGGAAAATAATACTGCTGTTGCCAAAATGGTCAATATCCAGTTTATTGATTTAATAAAATGCCTAAATGCGCCGGGATATTCACCGGCAATTGGGGTTATCCAACACCGGAAAAGGGAAGATAATCCGGCAGAGAAGTTGAAAATCAAGGATTTAGAGGTAGAGGGGGCAGCAGTTTTTAAAAAGGACCAGTTAATCGGCTGGCTGGACCCAGTTGAAACCAGGGGTCTTATTTTTGCCCGGGATCAAGTGCAGACCGGAATTATCAATACGGACAATCCACTGGAGCGGGGTAAGAAGGTCTCTTGTGAGGTTGTCCGTTCCAACGGCACGATCGATGTGGAGTTAAAACAAGGTAAGCCGCTATTAATAATTGAAGTAAAGGCCGAAGGGAGATTGGGCGAGCAGCAGGGAAAAGGAGACCTGACCACTCCCGAAATGATCAAAAAATTAGAGGAAGATATAAGCAAAGTGATTGAGAAAAACGTTTTGACAACGGTTGAACTCCTTCAGCATAAATACAAAAGTGATATTTTTGGTTTTTCTACTATTGTCCACCGCAAATATTTAGACTACTGGAACCAGGTTGAAGATCAGTGGGATCAGATCTTTTCCCAGGCCGATGTTAAGGTAAAGGCAAGCTGGAAGATGAGAAGCTCGGCGATCATCAAACAACCTAGTCAGGCCAAATAGAGTTATTGCCAGGAGGGAGTGCGATGGTTTTTCTATTAATTTTAGCTTTTATTATGATTGTATTAATTGATCTGCGGGAGCTGTTAAAAACAGATCACAGAATAAAGACCATGCTGATCTACTTTTTTTTACTGAGTGTAGGTTTTACGATTAGCTTGCTGCAAATAATTGACCGGGCACCGACCAGTCCAACTGTGATCATTGAAAAAGTAGTTAATTCAATCTTAGGTGGGTTAAAATGAGCACTGATGTTCAAATTTCTAAATTTCAATTAGCAGCATTAATTATGGGATTTGTATTTGGTAGTACAGCAATTATGAATCCGGTCACAGCAGTAAGCCAGGATGCCTGGTTGTCTTATTTACTTGGCTGGGCAGCCGGCTTTGTTTTGCTGGGGATCTATATCGCAATATCTTTACGCCATCCAGGCAAAACCCTGATCGAAATATTATTCGTTAGCTTTGGGCAATATCTAGGTAGAATAATTGCTTTATACTATATCTGGTATTTTATTCACCTGGCCGCCTTAGTTTTACGGGTTTACGGAGAATTTTTTGTAACGGCTGTCTACCCGGAAACACCAATAATTTTTTTGCTCATTTGCTTTACCATAGTTATTATTTATTTTATTAAAAGTGGTCTGGAAGTGATGGGGAGAGTGAGCGAGTTGTTTGTCCCGGTCATCCTCATCCAGGTTATTTTGTTGTCTCTTTTATTATTACCTTCATATGATACTAATAATTTCTTTCCAGTAATGGAAAAGGGGTTTAAACCGGTTTTTGATGCTGCGGTGGCAGTCTTATCCTTTCCCTTTGGTGAGGTGGTGATATTTTTAATGGTCTTTCCCTTTTTAAATAAACAAAGAGATCTACTGAAAACCGGCTTTCTTTCCCTGTTAATTATCGGACTGGTCCTGTTAATCACTACGGTGCGGGATCTGCTGGTATTGGGAGCAGATATTTACTCCAGGTATTCTTTCCCACCGGAAATTTCGGCTCGATTAGTTCATGCAGTCGGTCTGCACCCGATCATTGATATAAATTTATTATTTGGCGGACTGGTTAAAATGGGCGTCTGTCTTTATGCTGCGGTAATGGGAATTACTCAACTCTTTAATCTCAAAAATTATCAGCCGTTTGTCCTGCCACTGGCTAGCGTTACCGTGGCTCTATCAATTTGGCTTTATGATAACTTTTTGGGAATGCTACCATTTGTATATATCTATATTTATTATGCCCTGCTGCCATTACAATTTACGATACCGGTGATAATCTTAATAATTTCCTTACTGCGGAGGAATCAATAGTTCGTTTTTTTTGACATTGCTTACTTATTTTAGTAAGATGGACTTAGATAATTTAATTGAGGTGAGCAAACGATGAATGGTTTAAAAAGGATCATTAATATTTTCCTGGCCCCGGCCGCTGTTTTTGAAGAGCTGAAGACTAAGGCTGGTTGGCTGTTGCCGTTGAGCCTTTATCTTTTAATCTCTTTACTGAGTACATATTTATTATTACCGACGGTTATTATTCCGAACCAGATTGCGATGATTTCAGCTAATCCGGAGCTAACGATCGAACAAAAAAATGCAATTATTGCCGGCGCGGGGGGAGCTACTCCTTATATTACAGCAACTATTACCGCTTTGCTTCTAATTCCACTGTTATTTTTATTTTTGGCCGGGTTGGTAGCTTTGATCAGGGTCGTCTTTGGGGGAGAGGCTTTTGGTTTTAAAAAAATCTTTGCCGCTACCTGTTATATCGGGTTGATTGGGAGTTTGGGGACAATTTTAACCAGTATCATTATGTATGCCCAGAATATTATTGATGCTGCTTTTAATTTAGCACTTCTCTTTCCCGGAGTTAGTGGTTTTGCCGGTCGTTTGTTGAGCGGGATTAATGTTTTTGGACTCTGGCAAACAGCTCTTTTTGCTCTATTATTAATGGCTTTCTATCAATATAATCGGGTTAAGGCCTTTTCGATTATGTTTGTTTTGTATTTGGCCTGGCAGATAGTCTTTGCTTTGCTCCCGACCGGAATTGCCTAGCAATAATCACTAGTAAGAAAAGCCCCGTTGCCGGGGCTTTTCTATATATCAAGAAATTTACTTTATTACTATTATGGCCGCAGGCCAATTTATTCTTTTTTGACGAGAGAAAAAGAGTCTGCTTCAATTCTCTTTGCTTCCATTTGTTTGAGCATTGCGCTCGAATCCACTTCAATTCGATACTTAAACTGCGATAATTCCTCGATCGTCATCCAGTTTTGATCAATCAGATCGGAAGGCCTGTCCAGGGGTGTCCGGATTTGATTGGAATAGGATAGTGGGTAGAAAATCCCCTCTTTTTTATAGCCGATTACTGCTTGATAACAGTTATTTGCTTTGCATTTGATATACCAGTCTCTGGCCCCATGGTCAATCGCCAGGTCTGTATATGAATTCTCACTTTGATCAAATAAACGGATAACTGGTTGATGGTGATAAAAGTCTTGATTATTTATTTCCCAATAGGTATAGAGATATGCCGGGTCCCGGGCAAATAACCGAATAAAATTTTCATTATATTTATCGGGAAGAGAATAGTGTTCAGTAACATTTTTGCTTATATCTGTTGTGCCTTGCTGTCGGTCAACCTTTGGCTGCATATCCCTGGTATCAACTCCTAATTCCGCTCCGGCTTCTAGTTCGAGCTGGTTTAAAGGAAGGTGATAATCTTTGCGTTTGTGGTCTGTTTTGGAAGTATAGTAATAGACAACCAGGAAGATAATAATTGCCAACAAAATTATCAGGATATTTAAAAAAACATCCAATTTAAACCCCCCTTCTTAATCGTTTAAATTCTCTGGATTGATAGGTCTTATAATCAATAAATGGGAAGATGTTATCGGTCTTTTCCAGATAATTTAATAAACCCTCGTTAATATGACCCCTCTCTACCCCCTCTGCCAATTCAAAGAAATGATGCAGGTGTTTTTTGGTTCGGAAAACAGCGTAATCAACCATCGTTTTTGCCTTCATGATGAAAGCCCAGTCACTGCTCTGGGCCAGGAGTAGTTCGCGTGATAGCTGATTTAATGCCCGGTATTTTTGACTATTTTTTTGGCTAAGCCCGCTAAACCGATCGGCCAGTTTGTTTAATTTGACTTCAGCCTGGTGCAGGTGACGGTAGATCCATTCGTTACTCCCATTTAACCAGACTTCATGATATCCCTTATAACCCCAGCTTGATTCCGTCGGCATCGAGACCTGATTTCTCGGATATTTTTTTAAATAGGCCGAAAGGGTGGTGGTCTCTATTTCATCCTGATCATAGTGGAGCTTTTCAAAGAGATATTCCAGCCACTGCGGTCCTTCAAACCACCAGTGTCCAAAAAGCTCAGCATCATAGGGTGAGACGATCAGCGGCCAACGGTCGATAATACTGTTAAGATAGCGGAGCTGATGCTGTCGGTTAAAGATAAAATTATCGGCATGTTCTGCCGCCTTTTCCCGGGCTATTTGAGGGTGATAAGGTTCTTTCCAATTAGTCTTCCCGGTGATCTTATAATATTTAAATCCGGTATCTTTTCGGATTCCGGCCGGCAGATAGTCTTTAATATAGTCATACTCCAGGTCATAACCGATGTCCCGGTAAAATTCACGGTAGTTGAAGTCGCCGGGATAACCTTCATCAGCGCTCCAAACCTGTTTGGATGATTCCAGATCACGACCGAAGACGGCGATCCCTGCCGGGGTATAGATTGGGGCAAATATACCGTATCGTGGCCGGGGGTTAGCATATAAAACCCCATGACTGGAACTGATAAAGTACTTAAGCTCATTTTCAGCCAGAATCGCATCAAGATTCGACTTAAAGGCACATTCCGGTAACCAGAAACCGGCCGGCCGTCGCCCAAAGAAATGTTGATAGGTCTGTACCCCGGTTTTGATCTGGGCATTGACCGCTTCATCGGTAAAGAGCAAGGGAAGATAACCGTGGGTAGCGGCTGAGGTAATAAGTTCTATTTGACCGCTCTCCTGAAATTCTTGATATCCTTTTAACAGGTTATTCCGATATTTTTGATGGTAGTAGTAGTAAGCCTCTTTATATAGCCAGTTATACATTGCCGCTAAACGGTTGAATTCCGGCTGACCGCTGGTCCGGCTAATTTCCTTTTCACTTAATTCAATCAATTTCTCCAGGTGCTGCTGGTATCTTTTTTGTAATAAATGATCACCGAGCATACTAGCCAGTGGAGGAGAGATATTGATAGTAAGATGAAAATCAACCCCTTTTTCCAGTAGTCGGTTCATAATGATTAATAAAGGTATATATGTTTCGGTGATGGCTTCATATAACCAATCTTCGGCCAGTTCACTCTTTTTTTCATGCCTAACATAAGGCAAATGGGCATGGAGTACAATTGCCAGATAACCTTTTGTCATGATTTTTCCCCCTATTTACTTAGCTATTTATTAATATGCTTGTTCTTAACTTTATTTATTCAGGAATTATTGATGAATAAAATAACTTTTACTGAAGAATATTAAGAAAAAATCCTACAAACTTGATTTAATTTAGGGGGTAAATTATTAATGAAAATATTAATGTTTTCCTGGGAATATCCGCCGTTAAGCTATGGAGGACTAGCTCGTCATGTCCAGGATCTAAGTGAAGCCCTGGTTAGTCAGGGGCATCAAATATTTGTAATTACGCAAGGTGATGGCAAACTACCCCGGGAGGAAGTGGTCAGCGGAGTGAAAATCTATCGGAGCAATCCCCTCCAGATTAGCGCGATTAATTTTGTCGAGCATATTCTTCACTTAAATTTCCTTTTATTAGAAAAAGCAATCAATATTATCGATCGGCTCGGTGATTTTGACTTGATTCACGGGCATGATTGGTTAGTCTTCTGGGTTTGCCGTGTTTTAAAACATGCCCTGACCAAACCCCTCCTCTATACAATCCATGCTACCGAATTTGGAAGAAATCAGGGAATCTATAATGAGATCCAACGGTATATTAATGATTTGGAATGGTATGCTACCTTTGAAGCCTGGCGAGTTATTGTTTGCAGTAATTTTATGAAACAGGAGGTAAAAAATCTGTTTCAACTGCCTGATGATAAGGTGCTAGAGATCGCTAATGGGGTGAATGAGGAAAATTACCGGGCTGATTACTCCAAGGCCTTTCGTCAGAATTATGCCAGTCCCGATGAACAAATTATCCTTTATGTCGGAAGAATTGTCCGGGAAAAGGGGATTCAAGTCCTGATTCAATCGATCCCGGAGATTTTACAGCGCAATCCCGCTAGTAAATTTGTTATTGCCGGTAAAGGCCCATACCTTGACAGTTTAAAGGCCCAGGCCGATTATTTGGGGATCAGTAACCGGGTTTATTTTACCGGTTTTATCAGTGATGAAGAAAGGAATAAATTATACCGTTGTGCTGATCTGGCAGTTTTCCCCAGCCTTTATGAACCCTTTGGGATTGTAGCCCTGGAGGCAATGGCTACCATGACACCGGTGATTGTCAGTGCAGTCGGGGGGTTAGTCGAGTTTGTTGAAGACGGTGAAAATGGACTTACCGTCCCTCCTAATGATTCATCCCGCCTGGCCCAAGCAATCCTGCAACTATTAAATGAGCAAAATACAGCACGCCGTCTGGCTAATAATGGTTACCGGCTGGTCAAAGAAAAATACAGTTGGAAGCAGATTGCCCGGAAAACGGTTAAGGTCTATCAGGAAGTCCTGGCCGAATATGCCGAGAGCGACTGGCCGAAAGAGCAAAAAAGATGCCGTGAACGAGCAGGGGAATCAATAATTTACCGGTATTTGATGCAAAAAAAATATAGTTAAGGGGGAAATTACGATGAAGGCAGTAATTATGGCGGGTGGTGAGGGGAGTAGGTTACGTCCGTTAACTTGTGATCTACCTAAACCAATGGTGCCGGTCGCCAATTATCCGGTGCTCGAGTATATCATTAATCTGCTGAAAAGGCATAATATAACCGAGATTGCCATTACTACATTTTATCTGCCCGGTATGTTAGAGGATTATTTTGGTGATGGTCAACGCTGGGGAGTAAAACTTAAGTACTATCTGGAGGAAGAACCCCTGGGAACGGCCGGTAGTGTTCATAATGCCGCCGACTTTCTGGATGAGACCTTTCTGGTGATTAGCGGAGATGGAATTACCGACTTTGATCTGGATAAGGGGATTAGTTTCCATCAGGAGAAAAAGGCCGCCGCTACTTTGTTATTGGCCCAAGAAGAAATACCCCTGGATTATGGAGTGGTGATGACTGATCAAGATGGGCGGGTAATTCGGTTTCTGGAAAAACCGGATTGGGGACAGGTTTTCAGTGATACAATCAATACCGGGATCTATCTACTGGAACCGGAGATTTTTAATCTATATCCAAAAGGAAGAAAGTTTGATTTCAGCCGGGACCTCTTTCCTTTAATGTTGGAAAAAGGAAAGGGGATTTATGGGGTGACCTTAAACGGATATTGGAATGATATCGGTAGTTTAGCCGCATATCACCAGACCCAGTTTGACTTAATGGCCGGGAAAATCAATCTCCCGCTCCAGGCTTGTGGTGTGATTGATCATAATATCTGGGTAGAGGAGGGGGTAGAGATTGAGCAAAGCGCGGTTTTAAAGGGCCCTCTTTATATCGGGGCAGGCAGTATGATCGCGGCTGGGGTCTGTTTGGAAGAGTCTGTTATCGGCAAGAACTGCTATATCAACTCCCATACCTCAATTAAGAAAAGTATTCTCTGGGATAATAATACGATCGGGGCTCATGTTGAGATTAGAGGGGCTATCCTGGCTAATAACGTTATAGTTCAGGATCGGGCAGCCATTTTTGATCAGGCGATTGTCGGTAAAAAGGTGGTAATAGGTCGGGAAAGCCGGCTTAAACCCGGAATTAAAATCTGGCCGGAGAAAGAGATCGAGGAAAGAGCAGAAGTGGAAAGTAGTATTGTCTGGCCGACCCATTGGACCAGACACCTCTTCAGTAACCGGGGGATTATCGGTCAGACCAATATTGAGATCACCCCGGAGTTTGTGGCCAGTATTGCTGTTTCCTTTGGTTCAACCTTAAAGCGAGGAGACGAGATCGTAGTCAGTTCAGATAATTATAAGGTCAGCAATGCCCTGAAGCGGGCCTTAATCGGCGGACTGCAGGCCGCCGGGATTAAGGTGATTGATGTCGGCAACTGCCCGACTGCGGTTACCCGTTATTGTGTTGCTAAAATGAAAAGCAAGGGTGCGGTCCAGATTAGAATAAGTTATCTTGATCCGGAGAAAACGGTGCTGGAGTTTCTCGATGAGCAGGGGGTTCATCTGAGCGGCGACCGACAGAAAGCGATCGAAAAGAAATACTTTACCAAGGATTTTAATCGGGTTCAACTGGAGCATATTGGGGGTTATGTCCTGGCCCCGGAGATGAATCGGAGTTATCTGGAGGGACTCCTGGCCAGTGTCAACCAGGGGGAGATTAAACGTAATTCTTTCCGGATTGTAGTCGACTATGAGCACGACAGTCTGGGGGAGCTCTTACCACTTTTGTTTAAACGGTTGAATTGTCAGTTGATCTCGACCCGGAATTACTCGGCAGCACATCTGCCATTAAGTCTGGCCAACAGACTGGAAGCACAGGCCAGGATTGCCAGAATCATGGCTGATCAGCAGGCTGATCTGGGTATTATCCTCGACCATAATGGCGAAGAGCTTCATCTGCTTGGGAGAGACGGACAGGTCCTTAATCAGACTTCCTATCAGGTATTAATATCATATATCCTGTTGGAAAAAGGCCTAAAAAGGCTTTATCTCCCGGTAAATTCCCCCCGGGCGATCGAATCAATGGCTGCCGGTTACGGGGCTGCTGTCGAGTATACACCGCTGAACTGGCAGGTGTCAATGAGTAAGTACTATGGGCAGGATAAAACAAATCAAGGTATTTTTGCCTTTTATCCTTATTGGGACGGGATTGCCGGCTTGGCCCTAATTTTAGAAAAGCTGGCCCGGGAAAAGACTGATTTTGGACAGTTGTTAAACCGCTTACCGGAGTTTTATCTGAATAATGCGGAAATTAGCTGTAGCTGGAAGGATAAAGGCCGGGTAATGCGACAGTTGAGCAAACAGGCTGACCATGCGTTAGAAAAGATCGATGGGATTAAATTTGATCATTCTCCCCGGGGTTGGGCTTTGGTGGTGCCGGACGGAGAGCGGACCGTATTTCATGTCTTTGCCGAAGGGGAGGATCTGGAAACAGCCGAAAGTCTGACCGGCTTCTATCTCAACAAATTAAAGGAGATGATCCGGGAGTAATCTATTTGTAGTTTCAGCGGGAATAATCGCGGTTTTTTTCTGTTGCTTGATTTTACCCTTAATTTAGTAGTAAAATAAGAGGAGAAAACTAAAGGGGTGTAGAAAAATGAATCAAGCTGTAACTTTTTGCCAAAAGATTCTCCCTCGAGTTTCCAGGAGCTTTACCCTGACTATCCCGATGCTGGATCAGGATATTTATCTGCCGGTCCTGGTTACTTATTTGCAGGACCGGTTACTCGATAATTTTGAAGATGAAATTCCCGAGCAGAATATTACTCTGGAGCAACGTAAAGAGATGATGGATCAAGTAGTGGAGTTATTTAATCCCGCCAATCGCTTGACCGCACAGCTTAGCAGAAGTATAAGCAGTTATGCCCCCTTAATGCCGGATCAAGCGCTGCGCGAACTGACCGCCAATGCGGCTCTGGTCAGGGAAGCCTATGAAGGACTTTCGGCCGGGGTTAAGGCTGCTTCATTTAAGTGGTTACAGGAGATGAACCGGGGGATGAAAAAGTTTTTGACCACCCCGATTGAAAGTTTTCAGGAACTTGATGAATATTGTTATTATGTAGCCGGGACAGTCGGTGGATTCCTGACTGATACAATCCTGCTGAAACGAGAGTTGCCGGAGCAACAGGCTTTAAATTTAATTGATAATTTTAAAGCAGCCGGTCTTTTTTTACAAAAAATCAATCTGGTCCGGGATGTTAAAAAGGATTTACGGGAACGGAACAAGAATTACTGGCCGCTGAAGAGCCTTAAAATTAAGTCGGGTCAGTTATTAAACCCGCTTTACAAAGAGGGCTTAATGCAGGCTTTAGCGACAATGCTGACCAATATCAAAAGCCATATTCCTAATTTAGTGGCCTATCTGGAGGCTTTACCGCAGGACTTGCCGGGGTACAGGAAGTTTTTTTGTGTCAATAATGCCCTGGGCCTGGGTACAATTGAACGGTTGGAAAATAATGATCGGGTTTTTTTTGGGAGGAAAGAGGTCAAGACCTCGAAAAAAGAATTCGTCAAGATCCTTAATTCCCCGGAAAGGGTCTTTTATGAAAAGACCGGTTTTTTCCAAAGGGTCTAGGACTGTCGTGTATAATTCCTGGTTCGGCCGGTAATAATGATAATAATTATGCATTAATATACTGGTCGGAGGAGGGATTGCTTTGTACTGGAAAAGGTTGTTGTTCAACCCCTTATTGCTAACTCCAGTGCTGGGATTGTTACTGGGCAACGCCCAGTTGGGCTTAATTACCGCTGGTTTATCGGTGTTAGTTTGGGGGATGGAGAAGGGCATTGTTTTTATTAACCTGACTACGCTATTGCTGGTCAGTTTGACCGGTAATATTAATTTTGAAATTATATTCCTGTATGTACTTAGTCTGGCTTTTTTGATCAGGGAAAGTAAGTACTTCCGCTCTTTTGATCAAAGGATCGTATATGGGGTAATAGCTCTTTTAGCAATCCTTTTCTACCCGTTCTGGGTTTTTTTGCTGGGAATTATTCCGGCTAATAACTTAAATGAGATTAATATTGCCGGGGAGATCCTGTTAATTACCGGTTTTTTGTTAACCCTTCTTCGGGCCCGGAAACTACTGGGGGATCAAGTCAGTTTGACCAGACGGTTGGAATTTTTACTACTTTTTATGGCAGCAATCCTGGCGATCGAGGGTATTTTTTGGATGGTACCGTTCTGGCTAGCGGGGAGTTTACTGCTGGAGCATTATCGAGCGGCCCTTGATCGGATTAAAGTAATCCCGCCGCTCTTGTTCAGGATTTTGGTGCTGGCTTTAGTTCTCTATGGTCTTGCTAATCTATTACCCTTGAATTTGTTGATCACTGTGCTGATTATTGCTTTTTTTTCCTTTGTTTTCTGGCAACAGGAACGGGTACCGCTGCTCGAGATGGTCTATTTATCATTTATTTTAGGCATTCTGGCCGGTAGAATCGGATTGTTGAGCTGATGAACTTAACAGGAGATTACCATACCCATTCCCAATATAGTCACGGCAAAGGTGATCTGCGTCGGAATATTGAGGTTGCCCTGAAAAAAGGGTTAAAGGAACTGGCGATTACCGACCACGGACCGCGGACTTTTAATTTGATTCGTCTCGGGGTAAAAAATGCCGACCAATTACTGGTGATCAAAGAGCAATTACTAAAAATACAAGCGGAGTATCCGGTGATCAAATTACTGGCCGGGGTAGAAGCCAATATTATTAATCAGCGAGGCGACCTGGATGTCCCGGCCGGTTTGCTCAAAAGGCTGGATGTTAAAGCAGCCGGTTTTCATTTGTTGATCTTGCCGCCCGACCTGGAGTCAGCCCGGCGCTTGATCTTTGACAACCGGATTACCTATCGGTTTTTTCCGGCCCGGCGGGAAGAGATCAGGAAGTGGAATACCGAGGCAGTGACTAATGCTGTCCGGCGCTACCAGCTTGATTTTATTACTCATCCCGGCTATGGAGTCGATATTGATACCCTTGCTCTGGCCCAGGCCTGTGTGGAAGCCGACACAATGTTGGAGATAAATTCCCGTTACGGAAGATGGACTGAGGAATTTGTCCGGCTGGCCAAAGAGACTGAGGTTAATTTCATTCTTAACAGCGATGCCCATGATCCGGAGCAGGTGGGGGAATTAGCCAATGGGCTGGCTCTGGTCGATGAATTAGGGATCGCCCCGGAAAGGGTCTATAATCTCAAAATGAAGAAGGAAAGGTGGTAGTTTAAATGCAGGGAAAAATGATGGTAATTGTTAATCCGGTATCGGCCAATAACCGGACCGGTAAGCTATGGCCCGGCTACCAGGAAAGGCTTAAACAGGCCGGGATAGAGTTTGAGACTGTTTATACCGAATATCCCCGTCATGCCATGTCACTGGCCGCCGAAGGTCTGGCCAAAGGTTTTGAACGGATGATGGCTGTGGGTGGAGATGGAACGGCCAATGAAGTCATTAACGGTCTGCTCAAGCGGGAAGATTTAATGACCCCGCAGTTTGGGCTAATTATTTTTTCGCAGGGAACTGGTTGTGATTATATTAAAAGTCTGGGGATCAGTAATCAGCTGGAGGATATCATCAAGATCATTAAAGAGGGCACGACCAGATTAGTTGATCTGGGATTAGTGACTTATGTAACACAGGAGAGTAAGGAAGAGAGCCGCTACTTTATTAATCTGGCTAATTTGGGGATTGGTGCTGAAACAGTCTACTTGGTTAATAAATCGGCCAAATTCCTGGGAGGATTTTGGACTTATTTATTTGGGGTTTTACGAGCTGTGTTCACTTATCATAATAAGCAGGTTAAATTAGTGATCGATGACCACCAAATCCTTAATGAGAAGATTAATAGTGTCATGGTGGCCAAAGGGGAGTATATCGGTGGCGGGATCAAGATTGCCCCCGGGTCCCGGCTGGATAATGGTAAATTTAAGTTGATTGTTCTAGGAAATTTTGGAAAATTAGAAATTATAGCTAATTTAGCTAAAGCATACCGGGGTTTACATCTATCCCACCCCAAAGTAAGCCAGTTTTGGGGGAGTCGGGTCTCATTAGAATCCAGTGAAAAGATGATGATTGAACTTGATGGGGAGATCGTAGGGTTTTTACCGGCTTGCTTTGAAATAAAGATCAAACGACTGCCGATCCGGATTGCCTAGGAGATGGTTTACTTTTGTTGCTAAGTATTATAAAATATAGGTAGAGATCGGGAGAGGAGCTTGCTGATGGAATTCCTTATTATTACTGGTTTATCCGGAGCGGGAAAATCAGATGCCCTAAATTTATTTGAAGATATGGGTTATTTTAGCATAGACAATTTACCCCCTGCTTTTATCAGTAAATTTGCCGAACTCTGTCTCCATTCGGAGATGGATAAGATCGCCATCGTTATTGATATCAGAGGCAGGGAATTTTTTAATGCCCTTTTTGATGAGTTAGCCAAGTTGGAACTAAAGGGAGTAAGTTATGAAATCCTTTATCTGGAGGCATCAGATGAGGCTTTGATCCGTCGCTATAAAATGACCAGACGGAAGCACCCGTTGGATGAAGAAGGCCGGATCCTCGATGCGATTCAGAAGGAACGCCAACTGTTGGAAGAGTTAAGGGGCAAGGCCAATAAGATCATTGACACATCCAAACGGAGTAAAAAGGATTTATATGAAGAGATTAAAAGGATCTATTCCCTGCATGAAATGGGTAAAGCGATGTCAGTTTCAATTATTTCTTTCGGATTTAAATACGGAATTCCTTTGGATGCGGATATGGTCTTTGATGTCAGGTTTTTACCGAACCCCTATTATGTTAATTCTTTAAAGGACCATACCGGTAAAGAAACAGTAATTCAGGACTATATCATGAAATGGCCGTTAACGGCCAAGTTTTATCAGAAATTTTTTGATTTTATCGGATTTCTGCTGCCGGAATACAAGAAAGAGGGAAAAAGTCATTTGATGATTGCTGTTGGCTGTACCGGGGGTAAACATCGTTCGGTTACTACGGTGATCAAACTTAGGGATTATTTATTAAAACAAGGATATCGGGTGATTGTTGAACATAAAGATATTAATAAATAAAGGGTATGGAGGTTATTTATGAAAGGTTGGAAGTGGTTATACCCCGGACTGGGAGTAAAGAGATGGATTTTACTAATGGCTGCTTCATTTTTCTTTTTTAGCGTCGGGCTGGCTATTTTAACCGAATTTTCGCTGGCTACTTTTATTGAAGATAATATTCTCGGCTTTATCCTTCCGCTGACCGGTAATTTAGTTTTTTTGATTAAATTGCTTATTGCTCTTATCTTTTTTATTTTAAGTGTAATTGGAATTAATCTTGCTTTAAAGAGTGCTTCCAAATGGTATCAGCGTAATACAGCGGATTTTTCCCGGCAAGGGGCAGTTGAGCAGTTATATAAAAAAAAGCAGTTGGAAAAGGGGCCCAAAATTGTCGCCCTGGGCGGAGGAACCGGTCTTTCCAACTTGCTCCGGGGTTTGAAACACTTTACCAGTAATATTACGGCGATTGTAACTGTTGCTGACGACGGGGGGAGTTCGGGTAAATTAAGAGATGAGTTAGGGACATTGCCACCCGGTGATATTAGAAACTGTCTGGTCGCCCTGGCTGACGCCGAACCGCTGATGATGGAGCTTTTCCAGTACCGATTTAGTTCAAAAGGGCATCTGGTCGGTCATAGTTTTGGTAATTTGTTTATTGCGGCCTTGGCGGCAGTACTGGGAGATTTTGAAGAAGCAGTTAAAGAATCGAGCAAGATCCTGGCGATAAGCGGCCAGGTTTTACCGGCAACTAATCAAGATGTTCGGCTGGGGGCAATCTATGCCGATAAATCAGTCCGGCTCGGGGAGTCGGTAATTGCTGAGGAAGCTAAAAAAATTGAGCGTGTTTTTCTGAAACCGGCCAAATGTCAACCGACTAATGAAGCATTAAAATCGGTCAGCGAAGCTGATATCATCATTATTGGACCGGGTAGTTTATATACCAGTATTATCCCTAATTTACTGGTCGAGGGGATCGCCGAGGCGATTAAAGAGAGTAAGGCGCTGAAGTTCTATGTTTGTAATGTGATGACCCAGCCCGGGGAAACAAGCGGTTATACCGTTAACGACCATGTGCGGGCAATCATCGACCATAGTGTTGAAGGCTTATTTGATTATGTAGTAGTTAACCGTGAAGAGAGTACGGCCGGTCTGATCAAAAAATATGAAGCAGAAGGGGCTTTTCCGGTGAAGGTAGATCGTCAGCAGGTAGTGAAAAACGGGATTAGAGTAATTGAAGCTGACCTGCTCTCGGCCGAGGGTTTTATTAGACATGATCCGATTGAATTGGCCCGAACCATTTTCCATACGGCAACAGGTTGGTGATTAAATGTCTTTTACAGATGAGGTCAAACAGGAAATAGCAAGGCTGCCAGGGAATGAGCTGGCTGAATTATCGGCCCTGATTCGGATGGATGGTTCACTGCAGATTATTAATAAAGAATTAGCCCTTAAGGTCAGGATTGATCATGGCGGGCTGGCCCGGAAGACTTATTCGCTGATTAAAGAGAAATTCTCGCTGCAAATACAGATTATTGTGCGAAAAGATCCCTATTTTTTTGGTAATCATAATATTTATGAACTACTCATATCCCCGCAACCGGGTTTAAATAGCTTTTTGTATCAGTTGGGTTTAATTGATCAGGAGCACAAACCGCTTTTTAGAATTAAAGAGCGGTTTATTAAGGAGCGGTCCGATCAGCGGGCTTATCTCCGGGGGGCTTTTCTGGGGGGAGGCTCAGTCAATAGTCCTAATAGTGAATATCACCTGGAATTCCGCTGTGAGCACCAGGAATTTGCCGAAGATTTAGTCGGATTGCTGGCTAATTTTGGTCTGGTCGCCCATCTTAGCCAAAATCACAATAAGCATATTGTTTATCTGAAGAGTTTTGAAGATATTATAACGGTTTTAAATATAATTGGGGCTCACCAGGCCCTTTTAAAGATGGAGGATAAATATATCTTAAAAGACATCAAAAATAGTATTAACCGGAAGGTTAACTGCGAAACAGCCAATCTGGATAAAACAGTCCGGGCGGCTACCCGGCAGAGGGCCGATATTGAATTGATTGAAAAAAAGTGGGGTTTAGCTTCACTTAGTAACGGGTTACAGGAGATTGCCCTTTTAAGGAAGAATAACCCCTATGCCAATTTAAGTGAATTGGGCCAGATGTTAACCCCGGTTTTAAGTAAATCGGGAGTAAACCACCGAATGCGCCGGATCAAGAAAATTGCCGACCAGATAAGGAGCGATCATCGATGGATTTAGGCTTTAATTTAAATCTGGAGCAAAAACAGAGTTTAATTATGACCCCTCAATTACAGATGGCGATTGAGCTTTTGCAGTTCTCCAGTCTTGAACTGGAAGAATATATTGAAGAAGAGTTAAAGGATAACCTCCTGCTGGAAAGACTGGAAAAAGAATCGTGGAAGGAAGGGGCCGATTATGCGGTTTATGACCAAGACAATGACTATAATTATGAAAATTTTATTGCCTATAAACCCAATCTAATCGAGTACCTGGAAGGACAGCTTTATCAGGTGTTGAAGCAAACAGAGATGAAGATCGGGAAATATATTATCGGTAATCTGGACGATAAGGGTTTTTTAAGGTTAAGTACCGATGAGATTAGTGTTAATATCAAGCGTGACCTGGCAACAGTTCAAACCGTGCTGACAAAGATTCAGTACCTGGACCCGGTCGGAGTTGCCGCCCGGGATTTTCAGGAAACCCTTTTGATCCAATTAAATAGTCTGATGCTGGACACCGGTCTGGCCGAGCGGATTGTAAAAGAACACCTGGCCGATTTAGCTGAACATAATTATCAAAAGATTATCCGGCAGATTGGTGAGGAAGAAAACAGGGTGCTCGGGGCGATTAATCTGATTAAAACCCTCAATCCTTATCCGGCAGTTGGTTTTTCCCGGGAAGACGATGTTAAGTATATTATCCCCGATCTGATTACGAAAGAGGTTAACGGTCAGTTTGTCGTGATCAATAATGAAAAAACCGCCCCGGTTTTAAGGATTAATCCCTATTATTATCAATTATTACAGGATAAAAAGGGTAGTTCTGCCTACGATTTTTTAAATAAAAAATACCGGGCTGCCCTCTGGTTGCTCCGCAGTATCGAACAGAGACGGATTACTGTTTACCGGATTGCCGAGGCTATTGTTAATTATCAGGAACGCTTTATGCGGCAAGGGATTAAGCACCTTGCTCCGCTGACCATGCAGGAAGTAGCTGATATGATTAAGATGCATGAATCAACGGTCAGTCGGGCCACTACCGAAAAGTATTTGCAGACCCCGCACGGTCTTTATGAGTTAAAGTTTTTTTTCAATAGTGGAATTAATAACCTATCATCAGTTAGTATCAAAGCCATTATCGTCGATTATATTAAAAATGAGGATCGGCTTTCCCCGCTCAGTGATCGGGAAATCGTTCAGTTGCTTCTGGAAAGAAGGGGGATGGAACTCTCCCGGCGGACTGTGGCCAAATACCGTAATGAGTTGGGGATCAAAGCTTCGACCCACCGGAAGAAGAATTAACAAAAACTTATCTTAAAAAGCAGGATTTTTTTTGCTGAGCGCGAATATATATAACTGGCTTGAGATGGATTCAATAGTTTTTAGATTTTTCCTGTCCTTATTTTTCGATCGGTGGGACAAAAATGTTCCTTTGGGACAAAAGCGTTCCCGGGGCTGGAGTTGATCAATTTTATGGAATATCTTTTCCGGATTCAAGAGAAAATTGTACCTGAATTAATAGCGGTGGCCGAAAATAGGTATACTATATTACGGAATATTTACTATTACCAACCGATTGGTCGAAGGGCTCTGGCTGATAAAACAAGGATTAGTGAGAGAGTGGTCCGGCGGGAACTGGATTTTTTGCAGAGTAGGGGTTTGCTTAATATCTCCCGGGCCGGAGTATTAATTAGCAAGTCCGGTAGTGATTTCCTGGCCGAACTGGACAAATATATCCGGGAAATAAAAGGGATCAAGATTTTGGAAGAGCGGGTCAAGGATTGTCTAGGATTAGAGGGGGTGGTGGTCGTCCCCGGAAACCTGGAACACTCCACGATTAAACAAGAGATCGGGCGCTTTACCGCCAGGTTGTTAAAAAAGCTGCTTCGGGACGGGGATATCTTAGTGGTGACCGGTGGTTCCACCCTGGCCGAAATCGCTAATGCGATGTGTGGTAGTGAGCTCCCGCTGAAGGTTAAAGTTGTACCAGGCCGTGGTGGTTTGGGTGAAGAGGTTGAAATACAGGCCAACACAATTGCCGCCACCATTGCGAAAAAAATTGGTGGGTGCTATCAGCTTTTACATATACCTGATAGTCTTAAGGAAGCGAGTCTGGACAGTATTATGGCTGAACCATCAATTCAGCGAATATTGACCAGTCTGCAACAGGCTAATATTTTGCTGCATGGGATCGGGAGTGCGGAAGAAATGGCCCGTCGGCGGGATATGTCGGAAGAACAGGTCTCTGCTTTGCTGGACAAGGGGGCGGTAGGCGAGGCATTGGGTTATTATTTTAATGCTCAGGGAGAAGTCGTCTATACAACCACCAGTATCGGGTTACACCTGGAGGATTTACAAAAAATTGAACAGGTGATTGTCGTGGCCGGTGATTCAGCCAAGGCTCAGGCAATTATTTCCGTAGTATCTCCTAAATACCATGATCTGTTAATTACTGATGAATTAACTGCCTATCAGATCCTGAATTTAAAGGGGGTGATCCTGGAAAAGGGGTATCGTGATAGTTAATAGGTATATTACATAAAATTAATTCCCGGACAGTTTACAGTGAGAACAAAATATAATTTAGGAGGAAGATAAAATATGGGTGTTAAAGTTGCGATTAATGGTTTTGGAGCAATTGGACGGAGGGCTTTTCGGGGTCATTATCAAAACCCCGCGGTCGAGTTTGTGGCGGTCAATGACCTGACTGAACCTAAAGTGCTGGCTTATCTGTTAAAATATGATTCCAATTATGGGGTTTTTGCCGCTGATGTTGATTATACCGATGATAGTATTATTGTTGATGGAAAGGAAATCAAGGTTTATGCCGAGAAAGACCCGGCCGCTCTCCCCTGGGGAAAGTTGGGAGTTGAGGTAATACTTGAATCAACCGGCTTTTTTACCGATGCCAAACTGGCTAAAAAACACCTGGAAGCAGGGGCCAAGAAAGTCCTGATCTCTGCTCCGGCTAAGAATGAAGATATTACAATCGTAATTGGGGTCAATGATGACAAATATGACCCGGCTAATCATCATATCATCTCCAATGCTTCCTGCACAACAAACTGTTTAGCTCCGGTAGCCAAGGTCCTCAATGATAACTTTGGGATTGAGAACGGCTTAATGATGACTATTCACTCTTATACCGGCAATCAGCATATCCTGGATGCTCCGGTTCCGTATAAAAACATTACCCGCGGCCGGGCCGGTGCTTTAAATTTAGTGCCGACTACTACCGGGGCAGCTAAAGCTATTTCGCTGGTTTTACCCGAGCTGGAAGGTAAATTAAATGGGATGGCAGTCCGGGTTCCTACCCCGACAGTATCGTTAGTCGATCTGACCGTTAACCTGGCTAAAAAGGTTAGTGTTGAGGAAGTAAATGCGGCAATGAAGGAAGCAGCCGAGGGGCCAATGCAAGGGATTCTGCTCTATAATGATATTCCGTTAGTCTCCATGGATTTAAAGGGGAATTCTAATTCCTCAATCTTTGATGCCAATTATACCAGCGTGATGCATGAACAGTTGGTAAAGGTCCTGGCCTGGTATGATAATGAATGGGGATATGCCCAGCGTATGGTAGAATTAGCTATTTATGTAGCAAACAAAGGGTAGCCCGTCCAGATCATTTTACGCGGAGGTGTTGTAAGTGAAGAAGACTTTAAAGGACTTTAACTTTAAGGGAAAGAAAACGCTGGTCCGGGTTGATTTTAATGTCCCCCTTGAAGAGGGAAAGATTACCGATGATACCAGAATCCGTGCTGCTCTGCCGACAATTGAGTATCTGACCAGACAGGGGGCCCGGGTGATTTTGATGTCCCATTTAGGCCGACCGAAGGGGCAAGTTGTTGATTCCCTCAGGTTGGACCCGGTAGCGGAGCGACTGGCTAATTTGCTCAACCAGGAAGTAAGCAAGGTAGATAAATGTGTCGGGAAAGGGGTTAAGGAGACGGTCGCTAAGCTCCGGGACGGGGAAGTCCTGGTGCTGGAGAACACCAGGTTCTATCCGGAAGAAAAAGCCAATGATCCCGAATTTTCCAAAAGGCTGGCCGAACTGGCCGATGTTTTTGTTAGTGATGCCTTTGGGGCGGCCCACCGGGCTCATGCCTCAACCGTCGGTGTTACGGCTTATTTACCTTCGGTTGCCGGTTTTTTAATGCAACGAGAATTAGATGCTTTGGGCCAGGTTATGGAAAACCCGGAAAAACCGTTTGTGGCGATCTTGGGTGGGGCTAAAGTCTCCGATAAAATCGGGGTTATCCGTAATCTACTCAATAAGGTTGATTACTTATTGGTTGGCGGGGGTATTGCCAATACTCTGCTGGCCGCCAGTGGCTATGAAATGGGAGAATCACTGGTGGAAGAGGATAAACTGGAGTTGGCGAAAGAACTGATTCAGGAAGCGCAAGAGAGCGGGACAGAGCTGGTTTTGCCGACTGATCTGGTGATTGCCGACCAGTTCAGTAATCAGGCCAACTATCGAGTTGTTCCGGTCGATCAGGTACCGGAAGACTGGCAATCACTTGATAGTGGCGGTCCCGAAACCCTGCAGCGATATACGGGGATCATCAAACAGGCTAAAACGGTGATCTGGAACGGACCGATTGGGGTTTTTGAAATGGATATTTTTGCCAAAGGGACCAACACAATTGCGGCAGTACTGGCTGAATCTAATGCAACGACAATTATTGGGGGCGGAGATTCGGCGGCAGCGGTTAAAAAGGCCGGTCTGGCCGGCAAGATGACCCATATTTCTACCGGGGGTGGGGCTTCTTTAATGTTCATGGAAGGCAAACCACTACCGGGTGTAATTGCGCTGGATGACCTTGCATAAATGGGGGAGATAAGATGCGGAAACCTTTAATAGCCGGAAACTGGAAAATGAATAAGACTTTAGAACAAGCCGAAGAGCTGGTTCAAGATTTGATCCAGCGATTGCAGGGGATTGATCAGGTAGAGATTGCTATTTGTCCGCCGGCAGTTAATCTGGCCGGCATCTCCAACCTGGTTAAAGATACAAATTTACGACTCGGGGCCCAGAATATGTACTGGGAAGAGAGTGGGGCCTATACCGGTGAGATCTCTGCTCCGATGTTAAAGACAGTAGGGGTTAATTACGTGATTATCGGTCATTCCGAACGACGCGAGTATTTTGCCGAGACTGATCAGGAGGTTAACCGCAAGGTTAAAGCTGCTTTTAAAGCTGCTTTGCGACCAATTGTCTGTGTAGGAGAAACCCTGGCTGAAAGAGAACAGGGACAAACCCGGGATAAGGTCAGGGAACAGGTCAAGGCCGGACTGGCCGGACTGACCCCGGAACAATTGGTCGAGCTGGTTATTGCCTATGAACCGATCTGGGCGATCGGGACGGGTAAGACTGCTTCCGCCGAAGAAGCCAATCAAGTGATTGCATATATTCGCCGGATCGTTCGGTCAGGTTTCGGTGCTAGTGCTGATCTGATGCGGATCCAGTACGGGGGTAGTGTTAAACCCGATAATATTGTTGAGTTAATGACCCAACCGGAGATAGACGGGGCATTGGTCGGCGGGGCCAGCCTTGATCCTGACTCTTTTACCAGCATTGTCAGGGGAGCGTTATAAAGAAAGTGGGAGGGGTGAGAGAAATCAAGCATCCGCAGCCTTTAACATTGATTATACTGGACGGATACGGCTTAAGCGAGGAAACAGCAGGTAATGCAGTTACAGCGGCTAAAACCCCGACTCTTGATCAGTTGTTTAGGGATTATCCGATGGGCAGATTAGATGCGTCCGGTGAGGCGGTAGGTCTGCCGGCAGGACAGATGGGGAATTCGGAGGTAGGTCATCTCAATCTGGGGGCCGGGAGGATTATCTACCAGGACTATACCCGGATCAGTAAGGACATTCAGGAAAATTTGCTCGGTAGTAATCCGACCCTGAATCAGGCGATCGATTTTGTCCGGAAAAACGATAGTTCATTACATCTGCTCGGACTGCTTTCACCAGGTGGTGTCCATAGCCACCAGGAGCACCTTTATGGTTTGTTGGAAATGGCCAGGGAAAAGGGAGTAGAGCGGGTTTATGTCCATGCAATTATGGATGGTCGGGATACCCCGCCCAAAAGCGGAGCCGGCTATATGGAAGAACTACAGGCGAAAATGCAAGAGTTGGGAATTGGAAAGGTAGCGACGGTCAGTGGCCGTTATTATACAATGGACCGTGATCATCGCTGGGAAAGAACCGAACGGGCTTATAATCTGATCGTCTTGGGGCAAGGGGTAGAAGATACTGACCCGGTTCAGGCAATCGAAAAATCATATCAAAAACAGGTCAGTGATGAGTTTATTATGCCGGTGGTTATTACCGAGCAAGGAGAAGCAGTGGCCACGGTTCAGAACGGGGATGCCGTCATTTTCTTTAACTTCCGGGCCGACCGGGCGCGCCAGATTACCCGAGCGCTGGCCATTGAGCATTTTGAGGGTTTCCAGCGACCGGCCCAACACCCGGGGGATTTGCTTTTTATCTGTATGACTGAATATGATGAAGAATTTGCTCTGCCCATCGCTTTTCCACCGGTTAATATCAAGAATACCCTGGGTGAGGTAATCAGTAAAAAGGGGTTACGCCAGTTAAGGATGGCCGAGACAGAGAAATATGCCCATGTTACTTTCTTTTTTAACGGGGGGATTGAATCAAGCTATCCCGGTGAAGAGCGAAAACTGATTCCTTCGCCCCAGGTGGCAACCTATGACCTCAAACCGGAGATGAGTGCATATCAGGTAACAACAGCCCTGCTGGAGGAACTCGACCGGGGTGTTTTTGATGTGATCATCCTTAATTTTGCCAATCCGGATATGGTTGGTCATACCGGAATAATGGGAGCTGCGGTCAAGGCGATTGAAGCGGTTGACCAGTGTCTGGCCCAAATTATTCCCGCTATCCTGGAACAGGGTGGACAGATTTTACTGACGGCTGATCACGGCAATAGCGAAAAGATGATCGACCGGGATGGGGGACCCTTTACCGCCCATACCACCAATCCTGTTCCACTGCTCTATATTGGCGGGCCGGCCGGAGTGGGTCTCAAAAGCGGTAAACTGGCCGATATTGCCCCAACGATGTTAAACATCTTAGGGATAGAGATACCTGTCGAGATGACGGGGGAGGTACTGTTAAAAGATTAAATAATGATGATTAGGGAGGGATATAAATGGTAGATACAAGTATTATTGATGTTTATGCCCGGGAGATCATGGATTCCCGCGGTAATCCGACGATAGAAGTAGAAGTAGTGCTGGGAAACGGTTCAATGGGAAGGGCCGCCGTCCCGTCGGGAGCTTCAACCGGAGCCCATGAAGCCGTGGAATTAAGGGATGGAGAAAAAGGACGCTACCTGGGAAAAGGAGTTCAACAAGCCGTAGAAAATGTTAATGAAATTATTGCGGCGGAAATCGTTGGTTTTGATGCCACCGACCAGGTAGAGATCGATCAGACGATGATTGAACTGGACGGGACAGAAAATAAGGGTAAACTGGGTGCTAATGCAATCCTGGGTGTTTCGATGGCCGTGGCCAAAGCCGCCGCCGCTTCGTTGGATACCTTTTTGTTTAAATATCTGGGCGGGGTTAATGCCAAAACACTGCCCGTGCCGATGATGAATATTTTAAATGGTGGGGAACACGCGGATAATAACGTTGATATTCAGGAGTTTATGGTCATGCCGGTTGGGGCGGGTAGTTTTGCTGAAGCCCTGCAAATGTGCGCCGAGACTTACCACCATTTAAAAGGGGTTTTAAAACAGCGCGGATTGAATACGGCGATTGGTGATGAGGGAGGGTTTGCCCCTGATTTGTCCTCAAATGAAGAGGCAATCACCGTAATAATGGAGGCGATCGAGAAGGCCGGTTATACCCCGGGTGATGATATGATGCTGGCCCTGGATGTTGCTGCAACCGAATTGTATCAAGACGGGAAATATCACCTGGCCGGTGAAGGCAAGGAACTGAGCCCGGCAGAAATGGTCGCTTACTATCAGGAATTGGTCGACAAATACCCGATTATCTCAATTGAAGACGGTCTGGACGAAGATGATTGGGAAGGGTGGAAATTGATTACCGAAAAACTGGGTAAAAAGGTGCAACTGGTTGGAGATGACTTCTTTGTAACCAACACAACTCGGCTGGCCCGCGGGATTGCCGAAAGAAGTGCCAACTCTATTTTGATTAAGGTCAATCAAATTGGTTCGTTAACGGAAACCCTGGATGCGATCGAGATGGCTAAACAGGCCGGTTATACCGCTGTGATCTCGCACCGTTCCGGTGAAACTGAGGATGTAACGATCGCCGATCTGGTAGTTGCCCTAAATGCCGGTCAGATTAAAACCGGTGCCCCGGCTCGATCGGAGCGGGTCGCTAAATATAACCAGCTATTGCGGATTGAGGAGTATCTTGGTGAATCAGCCCAATATGCCGGTAAAGATGCTTTTTATAACCTGAAATAGAGCATAGTTAAGACAGGAAACCCGGAATGTAACCCTCCGGGTTTTTTTTTGCTAAGCTTGCTCACATCATAGCCAAAAAATGCATAAAGCAAAGCATGAATTTAGAGATATCCATTGCAAAAAAGTGATAAGATTATTAATGCTAAATACGGTCATTAAAAAAAACAACTGAAAATTCGGATGAATTATACTAATCGTATAATCTAGCAAAATGACATAGGATTTAGGACATTATATGAATGAATGTAAGAGCAAAAGGAGGAAAAATGAGCATGGAGAACGGCAAAAAAGTATCTTTAGTGGAGAAATTGGGTTATGCTAGTGGAGATTTGGCCTGCAATCTGGTTTTTCAAACAGTAAGTATCTTTTTGTTAATTTTTTACACCGACGTATTTGGTATTTCGGCGGCAGCGGCGGCCACCTTATTTTTAGTGGCCAGACTTTGGGATGCGATCAATGATCCGATTATGGGAGCGATAGTTGATAAGACAAAGACACGATGGGGTAAGTTTAGACCTTTTTTGTTATGGGGTGCCATTCCATATGGTCTTATCGCTATATTATGTTTTACAACACCAAACTTTTCTGCGGCAGGTAAACTTATTTATGCTTATGTTACATACATCGGATTAGGGATGGTTTACACATTCATTAATGTCCCTTATGGTGCCTTAACCTCGTCGATGACACAAGATCCGGTTGAAAGGACGAGTATATCTGCTATCAGAATGTTTTTTGCATTAATAGGCGGGCTTGTTGTGTCTGGTGTTCCTACTTTATCAAATTTGTTTGGGAAGGGGAATGCAGCTTTAGGTTATCAGGTAACAATGATTGTTTTTGCTATTATTGGAACGTTCCTTTTATTTGTTACTTTTTTTACGACTAAAGAAAGGCATACTATTAAAGAAAATAATCATAAAGTAAATTTGAGCCAGACGATCAAAGTTCTAAAAGCCAATAGTCCTTTAAAAATTCTGTCTTTAATCTTTATTCTGTTTTTTGCTACTAATACAATAAGCAGTGCAGTGAGCGTATACTTTTTTAAATACAATTTAAACTCGCCGGCTACAATTTCACTATATATTTCATCAGGGATCATAGTTATGATGGCGACTTTATTATTTATTCCCCTGATGCTGAAAAGAATTGAAAAAAAACGTTTATTAATATTAGGGACGGCAATAGGCTTATTTAAACCGATATCAATGTTATTTCTGTCAATGCCGATTATCTTTGCCGGAAACATAATTGGGTCGATTGGTTTTGGGATTGTAGTAGGTTTATTATGGGGCTTGGTACCTGATACGATCGAATATGGGCAATATAAGACCGGTATAAGAGCGGAAGGGATGGTTTATGCTATTGTAGGATTTGCTTTTAAACTTGGTATGGCCTTAGGAGGGTTAGTCCCTGGTTATGTATTGGAATGGACGGGATATGTCCCTAACTCAGCACAAAATAATTTGACTTTGTCCGGAATAGCAAGTTTGGTTTCGATTATACCAATAGTCTTCTTCTTATTGATCATTATATGTATGAAGTTTTATCGTCTTAATGAAGAAACATATAGAGATATTGTCTTTAAACTAAATCAAAAAGGAGTATGAGTATTATGAAAAAAATTAAAAAAGACCAAATTAATAAAACGGTAAAAGAAATAATAGCGAGTTTAAGTTTAGAGGAAAAAATTAAGGTTTTATCGGGGGGATTTACTCAAGAAGAAATGTTTAAGTATAGTACAGATATGGTTGATGGTAAGCCGCAGTTTCATTATAATAAAATTCCTTATCCGACAGGCAAAATTGCCAAGTATGATTTTGTTCCGGTAGAATTTGTCGATGGACCGAGGGGCGCTGTATGTGGAACATCGACATGTTTTCCGGTCTCGATGGCAAGAGGGGCAAGCTTTGACCCTGACCTGGAAGAAAGGGTAGGTGAAGCTATTGGTAAGGAAATCAGAGCGCAAGGCGGAAACTACTTTGGTGGTGTATGTATTAATATTTTGCGACATCCGGCAGTAGGTAGGGCTCAAGAAACATACGGAGAAGATATGTATCACCTTGGTGAAATGGGTGCGGCCCTTGTCCGGGGAATTCAAAAGCATAATGTTATGGCTTGTGTTAAGCATTTTGTTTGTAATAATATTGAGAATACTAGATTTAAAGTCAATGTAGAATTAAGTGAGCGAACTTTGCATGAAGTATATTTGCCTCATTTTAAAAGGTGTGTAGATGAGGGTGCAGCCTCTTTTATGGGGGCTTATAACAAGGTTAGAGGAGATTATTGCTGTGAAAGCAAACTATTATTAACCGACATATTACGGGAAAAATGGGGTTTTAACGGATTTGTAATTTCTGATTTTTTATTTGGTGTCTATGATGCAGCCAAAGCTATTAATGCCGGTCTTGATGTTGAGATGCCGATTCAAATGCACTATGTCAATAATCTGGCGGCAGATCTCCAGGAGGGGTTAATCAGTGAAGATGTAATTGATCAATCAGTTAGCAGATTATTAAAGACTGCCCTGGAATTTAAGGCAAAACCGGACCCGATAGTTTATAATAGCGAGCTGGTGTGTAGTCAGGAACATATAGAATTGGCGAGGGAAGCAGCAGAAAAAAGCATGGTATTACTCAAAAATGAAGAAAGAATATTGCCACTGGATTCGAAGAAGATTACTAAAATTGCCCTGATCGGCCAATTAGCTGATGTCGAAAACATCGGGGACCATGGTAGTAGTAGAGTATTTCCTCCTAAAATCGTAACACCGTATGAAGGATTAAAGGACTATCTGCGCAGCTCTAATGTATTAATCGAGACATGTTTTGACAATAATAAGATAGATTATGCCCGGAAAGTCTCAAGAAATGCGGACGTAGTAGTTATTGTAGCAGGATGTACCCATGATGACGAAGGGGAATATATGCCTGAAACAACGGTCGGTTCAGAAGTTTTAAAGAGCACGGGGGGAGACAGAAGATCGATCAGATTGAAAGAGGATGAAATAAATCTTATTAAAGAAGTATCAAAAGTAAATCAAAAAATCATATTGGTATCAATCGGTGGAAGTGCTTTTATCTACGAAGATATAATAGATGACGTTCAGGCAATTTTAATGGCCTGGTATCCCGGGATGGAAGGTGGTAAAGCAATTAGCAGAACTCTCTTTGGCGAGATCAATCCCTCCGGTAAAATTCCCTTTACTATTCCTAAAAAAGAAGAAGACTTAACATATTTTAATAATGAAGTTGATGAAATTAAATATGATTACTACCACGGTTATATGCTGATCGAGAAAGAAAAGAAACAACCGCGATACCATTTTGGATATGGTTTAAGTTACACCGAATTTAAATTGGATAATTTAACAACCAGGGTCGATGATCAGACAATAGATGTTAGTGTAGATTTAGAGAATATTGGAGATAGAGAGGGAGCAGAAGTCGCCCAGTTGTATATTGGATTTGAAAATTCTAAAATTGACCGACCTAAAAAATTACTGAAAGCATTTACCAAAATAAACCTCAAGGTTGGTCAAAAATCAACGATCCATTTTAGTGTACCTATTTCCGAGTTGATGTATTATAATAGTGATCAAGGAGACTTTGTTTTAGAAACTGAATGTTCAAGGTATAGCGTGTTGGTAGGTAATAGTTCAAATGATCAAAATTTACTTAAAACAGAAGTAAATTTGCGAGAATAAATACATTAACTGGGTAAGATTTGGAGAATGCGGAATATGGATAAGATAACTGTCAAAAGCATATTTAATTATGAATACGAAGTTGTCAAATATTTTGATGGCATGCCCATGAAGATTTTATTTGTCGGGATAAGTAGTTTTAAATATCACTGGCACAAGGAAATAGAGATTATCTTTGTACTAAAAGGCTCTATTGGAATCAATATTGAAGAAAAGAGATATGAATTAAAGAAGGGTGATTTTATCGTTATTAATAATTTTACCGCACATGCCTTTGAAAGTTTAGCCGAAGATAATATGCTAATGATTGTACAGTTTGATCCTAAAATATGTAATGGTGATGGGAAGAAAGATATATATTTTTTTAATTGTAATTCTGCCGCTCTAGAGAGGGATAAAGAGGTGTCAATCAATATTTTCAGAAAGAGTATGGCCAATCTTGGCCGGGAAATGACTTTAAAAAGGGGAGGATATGAACATTACATTAAATCTTATTTTTATAGTATTATTGGGTTGTTAATTAGACAATTTAGCATTAAAGACAATAAT
The DNA here is from genome assembly GCA_022360715.1 of Halanaerobiales bacterium. Taxonomy (GTDB): domain Bacteria; phylum Bacillota; class Halanaerobiia; order Halanaerobiales; family DTU029; genus JAKSCG01. The sequence continues at coordinate 5,648 of JAKSCG010000185.1, read as the reverse complement.
AAGATAAAAATAGATGAATTTGATATTGAGCGGATCAAAAATATTTTAAGTTACATTGATAAAAATTATTGTCAAGAGATATCTCTTGATGCAGCTGCTAATTTTATTAATATGAGTCCTTCCAGGTTTAGTCACATGTTTAAAGAAAAGGTGGGAATTTCCTTTAAAAGATATCTAACCTTGGTTAGAATAGAGAGAGCCAAAGAGTTATTAAAAACAACCAATTATACTATTTTAAGAATAGCTAACGAATGTGGTTTTAACAATGAATCTTTGCTATATAGACTATTTAATGCTTATGTAGGAATAACACCCAATGGCTATCGAAAAAAAAGCCTTAGTCAAGTAAGGAAAGAAGTTCCATCAGGATACATCTTTTTCGATAGTAATGATATTTTAAGTGCTATTTGCCAATTTATCAAGTGATGATCGCTTTATATCATAACCCTTTATTATTGCAGTTCCCTGCAGTGATGCTGACCAGTACTTGGGAATATATCAGTATCTTTCATCCTAACACCGAGGCCTATTCGACACTAATTGTTATAATTTTTCAATTTCCAGCAGCAATTCTTTTAGTTCATTTGAACCATTTACACGATAATCAGGACTTGAGTATTTATTTTTCTTATTAAAGTTATTAAAGGAAATAATAATGGAAATTATTCTGATATTATTCCCCTGCTGGTTAATTTCTTGGTCGGCATTTTTAGCAAAAATGCTATCTTCTTCATGATCACCAATATAAACAACCGTTTTTTTAGCATTATCATCAAAAAATTTTTTCAAACAAATAATTAATGCTTCGGGATCAGGCTTCTGTTTAGCATGAGCAACTTCTTCATAACCGATTACTAAATTAAAAATTTCTTTTACCCCTTCCAACTCGAGAACTTTTTCAATATTTAGTTTGCTGTTTTGAGAACAGATAGCTTGCAACTTATCTTTAAACATAATAATTATTTCTTTGATCCCAGGATAAAATTTTAAATTAGAATTATATTCCGTTTGTAATGGAGTCCATAATTTGCCGGCATTATATACTTCCTCCTCATTCATATTATATCCAAACCTATATAAATCCTTCCAATTTCTATACATATAATTTAAGTTTCTGTACTGCTCTAATTCATTCAATTCTTCAGGAGGAGCAATATTCATCTTTTCTAAGACTTTAAGAGTTATATTCCGATTATGTTCTAAACTGTCAACCATTGTTCCATCAAAATCCCAAATTATTGCATCCAAACTCATAAAATCACTCCCTTTTTTCACAAACAATTAAACTAGCTTTCAGTTTTTTTCTATGTATACTAACGGCATCTTTTTCTTCATTATTGCTTACCCGATAAAAAGGGCTTAATAATCCTCTAGTTAATTTCTTGAAAGAAATCAACAGACTTTTTATAGTATTGATTAGCTTTGCTTGTATCAATCTTACTATATAGATCAGCTATCCTGGCATAAACATCGGCTAAATATCGTTTTTCATCTAATGACTTAAATAAGTCAATCGCCTGTTGGAATGCTTCGTTGGCAGCAGAAAAATATTCTTCTGCTTTTTTAGTTATATTTTTTTCCGTAAGCTGCCTATACATCTGTTGTTTAATTAAACCGATTAGGTGATAGGCTTTTCCTTTTTCCAAGGGATCAGGGTATTTTTTAAGTAATTTTAAACCTTGATTACAGTATTCCAGCGAACAATCTAGTCGGTTTCGATAGAAATTTAAGCGAGCAATCTCGATGATCGTAGCCGACTTTTTTTCCTCAATTTTCAGGTTATCTTTTAGCTTTAAGCTTTCTTCCAGGAAAGATTCCGCCTCACTGTATCTACCCAGTTGGGTATAGACCATGCCAAGATTGGTCTTCAGTCCAGCTACTAATTCCATATTTTCGACAGTCTTAGAGAGCTCCATACTCATATGTGAATACTTTAAGGCCTGGTCTAAATCACCCATTTCATAATAATTAATCCCAAGCGACATGTATAATTTGCTAATTTGGTTTAAGTTGCCGTAAGCATCGATCAAGGGTAAAGCCATTTTTAAATATTTATCAGCATTTTTTAACTGACCAAGTCGAGAATAGGTATCTCCTAAGTTGAAAAATATTTTAAGTTTTAAATTAAGATCATCGATCTTTTTTTCTTCAAGGATATTTAAAGCAGATAGATAATAATCCAGACAATTAGAATGCTGCCTGGTTCTTTGCATTACAACACCAAGGGCATTATAAGTCCAGGCTAACTCTTGGTAATTTTTTTCAACTTTAAAATATTCCAGGGCATTATTAAAGTATTTAAAAGCAGAATTATATTTTTTTTGTTTAAAAGAAATTAACCCCAGGTTTTTATCGATAATACCTTTTTTCTTTTCTTGGCGCAAGGCTTTCGCTTTTTGGAAATAATTTTGGGCTAGTTCTAAATTATTTTTAGTAATTAGACTCTCCCCAAGGTAAATTAAAGCTTTAAGTTGTTTATTTTGTTGGTGATTAAACGAAAGACCGATATTGTTTTCTTCTTGATCAGTTAAAAAATAATTAATTGGTTTATTAAGTTTAGTGGCAATCGTATTTAAAGCCTTTAAAGAAGGGTTGACTCTTCCTTTTTCAATAAGGCTAATATAACTACTGGTGAATTGATTACCGGCTAAATCTGATTGAGTTAAACTTAAATTCTTTCTTAAATATCTAATTTTTTCGCCGATAGATAAGTTTTTAGCAGTCATCCTGGTATCTCCTTTAATTATTATATCTTATATTATATCATAAATTAAAATCTGACTCTTATCCAATTTTAAAATCTAATGTAAAAAATTGGATAAATGGTAAAATTAAAATTATAATCATAAAAAATAAATAATACTTGACTAAGTAATAAATTATAATTTATAATTAAATTAAATAGAACTAAATGGAAAGGAGTAAAATAAAAAAAAATGAAAAAGTATTTTACTATCGTTTTACTGGTTTTATTCATAATTGGCGGAATTAAGTCAATTTTTTTACATGATATAGCGGATATTAGTTATTTTTTTGCAACAAAAAATGTACACTTTATTGAAAATCCTGATCATGAGATATAGGGATTATTTTTTTTAAAGATATATTCAAATGGGGTAATTACATAATAATAACTCAAGCTTCGCCCGGTAAGATAGTTCCTGGAACCTTGAAATTCAAGTTTTAAAGGTCATACTTTTTTGCCAAGAAGTTTGAATTATTAAATAAAATGCAGGAGGCATGTTTATGAAAAGGAAGGGGTTTTCGTGTCTTTTACTTATTTTGATGATGGTTTTTGTTGTTGCCTATAGCTCTGTTGTTGCTTATAGCTCTGATGATGAGGCGGTGCCGGCCAATGGCCAATATGATTTTAAATTTGCTGATACAGAGTTAAGACATAACTTTATGGCGCAGGCGGAAGATTATCTGTTAAAAACAATGTATGGTGGTGTTCCGGTTTTTGCTAATAGTTCCTTTCAGATTTTTTCTGGCAGGTTGCAACCACTTAGTGAACAGTTTGTACCGCTAATGGGATTTGGTATACTATATGGTCAGTTGAGTGAGGATGACTCGACTGTGATTATGGATGACGGTCAGCCTGGTAAGCCCGGAGAGTATACATACCGTAGAGCCGCATCAACTAGTATAACCCAGTTTAATCAGTGGCTTTACGAAGGAAGTGATGAAAGTGATCGAATGGAGTGGTTTTATGATTCACCATATGATTTTCATTTTAATAACGACCTAACAGGGTATCAGTTAGTTCCTTCAATGGCTGCTGATTATCCACAACCGGTTAATCCTCAGATTTTGCCAACGGGCAAAGAGGTTTCCAGAGATTGGAGGATAGCCTTTAGAGATGACCTTGAGTGGGTATTCCACCCGGATACTGATGCGGCAGGTTTATCAACTACTATTGATGCTAATGACTTTTATCAAACCTACAAAATGGCCCTGGAAAAGCAATGGTTTAGGGCTATTTCCGGTGGCGGTGATTTCTTAAGCGGGGCTACTGTGATTGAAAAAGCGGAAGAGTTTGTCAATGAGACTGCTAAATGGGAAGAAGTCGGTATAAAGTTGATAGATGATTATACCATTGAATTTACATTTACGGAAAATCAGTCCGAGTGGAATGTTAAATATTTTATGGCTTCATTTGTAATGACGCCAATCCATTTAGGGTTATATGAAAGAGTCGGCGATCGATACGGTACTGATGCCCATTTAGTTGCCTATCATGGCCCATTTTATGTTGAATATTTTGAAGCAGACAAAATTATGCGCTATAAAAGAAATGAGAAGTTTCATACCCCTGATCTGGTTAGTGGGTTTACCGGGATGAATGTATTGTTTATTGAGGACTCAGAAATGAGATTCAAGGAGTTTGAAGATGGTAAATTAGATTGGACCGGTATTCCAAGCGGTAAAGTAGTAGAATATAGAAATCATCCCAGTGTAAAACGTGCACCTGGAGCGACTACTTTCCGGATCATGATTAATGGACTGGAGACCGCAGAAAAGCAACGGGAAAAATTCCCTGATGGTTACTGGCTGCCTGAGCCAATTTTAGCTAACCAGAACTTTAGGTTGGCGATGTATCATGCAATTGATCGACAGAGATTAGCCCATGATGTGGTGAAAACTAGTGATCCGCAAGCCTATCATTTTACAGATGCTTATCTGGTTGATGCTGAAGAGGGGATCGCTTATCGAGATACTGAGTGGGGTAAGATTGTTGCTGCTGACATGTCTCCGGCAACATACGGGTATAATGTTGATGCTGCTAAAGCCTACTACCAGGAGGCGCTAAGGGAAACAATCGATGCCGGATTTTACAGGTCCGGGGATATCATCGAACTTTCCCTGCTTATTTTTAGTGGAAGTGAGTCCCAGGCATTATTCGGCGATTTTATTAAACAAACCTTTGAAGAGACTTTTAATGACCCCGATACGGGAATAAAAGTTGTAATTGAAGTAGAGCCGACCGAGTTTCCGGCAATTTACACTAATTATATGCAGGTTGGGGAGTTTGATCTTTCGATCGGAGGAATATCGGGTAGTGCACTAAATGCATCAAGCTTCTTGTCTCAGTATAGATCTGACAATGTGGGTGGATTTACACTTAACTGGGGATTTGATACCAATATTCCGGAGATAGAAGTTGCTTATACTGATTATGATGGAGAATTAGTGAAAGAGCTCTGGTCATTTGATGCAATTCATCAAGCATTACAAGGCCCGGCAGAGGTTAAAGATGGAGCTTTAGTAAAAGAGAATTAATAACTTAACCTTTGCACAACAAAATAGTCCTTCGAACCTTGATAATTCAATGAACTGTAGTAATTTTTTTAATTTAACAAAAATAGATCTGGAAAAATATAGAAATATAATGTTTTGCAGTAATTTGGTTAGCTGACAAAGCAATAGTATAAGTGCTCCTTTTATATTGCCGGTTTATCTTGAATTTTCAAGGTTCCAGGGGCTTTTTTGTGCGGGGTTTAAGTAGTTAAGTTATTAAGAATAAGCTGTCGTATTTATCGAGTGAATATGATTGCTTATTTTTATATTAATCTAAAGAAGGGGGTTAATGTAATAGTTCGTCTAGATTATCTAAAAAGATAATTTATCGGTAGATGTACAGCTATTAC
>JAKSCG010000182.1 GCA_022360715.1 Halanaerobiales bacterium | reverse complement strand
TTAACTCCTCCACAATACCAGCTCCAAAGCCTTGCGCCCCTCCGGTAACTATCATTACTTTTCGGTCAACCCGACCAGCAGTTACTCCAAGCGAAACTTTAGAACGATACTGTTCAACTTCCCAGCTTTCAATAAATTCAATCTGCTTTTGAGTCATTGGGTGTTGCCCCCCAAACGATTCGGAAAACTGTGCAATCCGGCAATGATCAGCCACAACATCAACCAGCGTCCCGGCAGCTTTTGAATTGTCTGCAACAACCATCACTCCCAATCCTTCAGCAAAAATGACCTTCGGAAGTTTATTCTTTTCCTGCTTGTAAGCATTAATCTTCGACTGAATATCTTTCAGAAACTCATCTACACCACTATCAAAATCAACAAATAGAAAAGATGAGTTTGCATATACAATTCCATCAGGGGTAAATGGTGCTGAAATAGCTAACTGATTTTCTTTCTGCAAATATTTATCAAAAAGAGTAGTGTTAACCAAACGAACCGTTTTAAATCCTTCTTCGGAAAGTATCATTCGAACAGCCGGAACAATTTTATCAGCAGCAGAACTCACCGGCAAACTTTCATTTACTGGCTCATTCCCATAAACTTCATCCAGTTTATCTTCAATAAACTGATAGTTTTTATGAATCTCTTCAATTGAATTACCCCCTACAAAAACACCATGATTCTGCAAGAAGATTATTTCAGGCTCTTTCGACTTTTCTTTTCGATATTTAAAAACTGCTTTTTCAACTTTCTTAAACAAAATATACCCGGGGTCTTCATAGGGAAGATAAAGGACTTCATCTCCAAAAAGTTCGTTAACCTTCTCAACAACCAGCTTACTGCACATTAAACCGTTAACTTTCGTTGAATGCGTATGAACGACAAGCGAAAAGTCCATCAGGTTATGTAAGGAAGTTTCCACTGAAGGGCGTTGTTCTTTTTCAGGCTCAACACGACTGGCAAGTAAATCATTCTTAATTTCATCTTCCCTTAAAAAAACATCTGTTGAATAAGTCTTTTCATTAATCAAATTCAACTTATTCCTATTCAATTTTGCAAAACCATTTTCAGCAATCGTAGCAAGACTATATCCACTGGCTTTAATCCACAAATACTTCCCATTTTTAACAGAAGTATTACCTCCGCCCCCAAGCACATAATCCTTTTGCTTACCGTAAAATTGCGATACTTCAACCAGGTCTTTCAATCCTTGCTCCATATTGATTTACTTTCTAACAAAGTTCTTAATTATTTCGTCTCCCATGCTAAT
>JAKSCG010000138.1 GCA_022360715.1 Halanaerobiales bacterium | reverse complement strand
TGGCAGGTATTTGCCATCTACCTTCTTTCAGTCATACTTTCCATCCTTAACATCAAACTGCCAATTCACCCGCGAAAAGCCCATTTTCCATTGCTCACCTTCTTCGGGCAGGCTACTTCGCTGACCTTTCAACTCTACCAATGCTTTCATAGGAATGGCTATTTCGATGCTCCATCCCTCATCAATATCATTCGGATTGTTTAAGGTCCCATCAATGTGAATTGCAGATTTTAGTTCATCCAGATTCCAATGAAATACCGGAATCCCCCCTAGACGGTAAGGTTTGTCAAGTAACAAATCCCAAACTGTATTCAGCACATTAATCTCAATCTCACCATAAGTGTAAGTAGAACCGTCCGGGTCAATAAAAACCTCAAAATCATTATTGTAGAAAATAATCGTATCGCGCTGCCTCAAGTTTCCCCAAACATGTGGCTCTTCCATTTTTCCGAATACATATAAAAAGTCATCATCCCAAAGCATCTTCATGCGGGTTTCATACGTCGGTGTTTTGTCCCCTTCAATATCAATAAAAGCTTGCGAAAACTCTGCCCCATCCCATGCAGCCTCATCAGCCAAACCATCAATATTCAAAGGTTTTTCAGCTTTTGGAATAATATAATTTCTGGGGGTAAGCACATCTTTGCTTACATCAATAAACACTGAATTCTTCTGGGAAGAATTATTAGCACACGAAAATGCTACTAAAAGTAGAATTAGATAAATTGTTGGTTTCATATAAGTTGTTTTAAAAATAGCTATTAACCCGAAATATGCATCAGAAAAAGTTCTAATGCATAATCCGTGCTCAAAAATAACCAGGATTTTAATGCCAGCCAACGATATATGAAAAAGGGTGATATTTTTATAAACATCACCCTACATATTTTTGTGTTATTTCAATCTACCAACTACCTCCGGCGCCACCGCCCCCGAAACTTCCGCCGCCAAAACCGCCGAAGCCTCCTCCACTACCAAAGCCACCGCTTCCACCACTAAAGTTGCTCCACGAACCTCCACGGTTACCTGAACCCATCATTCCACCCATGATTAACCAGAATGGCAAGCTACTTCCACGACGACCGGTTGAGTAATAGCCTCTTCTACGACT
>JAKSCG010000064.1 GCA_022360715.1 Halanaerobiales bacterium | reverse complement strand
GAGGATGTATTCCTGAAGACTTTGAAAAAGAAACACCAGGTAAAAAATCCGCAGTTGTTATTGGAAACCTGGCAAATTGCTTCGAAAATAATACCGCAAGTTAACAGATTTCATTGGCGAAACTGGGATGCAGATTGGTCTGTGGAATCGTGTATGGCACGTCCAATGCTGGGGGGATTCAGGGATGTATTTGACTTTGTAAATAATCCGACCATGCAGGGGGAAAATCTTCTGAATCCGGAGCAATACACAAAAATGAAGCTTTCGGGAAAGACTACTAGTGCCGAAACTCCTGATGAGGTTGTTGAACGGCTGATTGAGTGGGCAGAGCTGGCTTTGGCAAATTGCGATATGTTGGAGGATGAAAAACTGGATGCTTCGACAAACGCGTTGGTTCATGATATCAAGGCTATGGCTTACCTAGGCCTGTATTATGCTGGCAAAATTAAGGCAGCTACTCAACTGGCCTTTTACCAGCAAACATCTAATCAGGAATATAAAAAACAGGCTGTTCAAAAAATGAAGATAGCATTATTAGCCGTAAACAAGTATGCTGAAATCTCAAATGCAAGCTATCATCCACAGATGCTTGCCAGGCCAGGATTGTTTGATTGGGGCAACATGGTGGAAGAGACTAAGAAAGAACTGGATTCATTGATGAATTACAGGAATTAGTTTTAAAATACCCCCTTATTTCATGCACTTTTACCTCTCGTCAGGATGAATCATACTCCCTAATTTTGGTTAAGTAAAGTTTAATCTAAACCAAATGAAGAAAAATAGTCTTTTTACCATTTTGCTAGTCATGTTTTGTGGATTTTATGTCTTTGCACAAAATCTACCCGATGGTTATCCTCAAACCGAAAGATCAAAAACAAAATTAAATACCAGTTGGAAATTCTACTTAGGGAATCCTGATGCAGAATTCTTTAAAGCAGATTATGATGACTCTGATTGGGAGGAAGTTAGTATTCCTCATACGTTGAAATTAACTTCAATAAATCTTGATGGGCTTTTGGATGATAAATACCAACTTACATTTCATCGGGAAGTAGGCTGGTACCGGAAAGCAATTACAGTAGGT
>JAKSCG010000233.1 GCA_022360715.1 Halanaerobiales bacterium | reverse complement strand
TTTATTAAGATAACTAAATAGTTAGCTTTGATTGTTCCCCGATAGCTCAGTTGGTAGAGCAGATGGCTGTTAACCATCGAGTCGCAGGTTCGAGTCCTGCTCGGGGAGCCATTTTTTTGTTTATACTATTTACTTATTACTTAGATTCGATCTGTGGGTTGACATTCTTGTAATTGAATTATTGATGATATATAATATTTATGGTTAAGGGATAAATAATCTGGAGGGGGCGGAGATGAGCAAAAAACTTCAGCAATTCCGTGAATTCAGGGAAAAGATGAATAAGCGAATTCTCGAGGGGGATAATTTACAAATTAAAAGGTTTTTTAACCTTGATTCCCGTACTTATCAAGAGGGTTGCCTTTCGGTCAAAACAAAAGAAATGCTGGGGCTGGTTGCTTCAATGGTCTTAAGGTGTGATGACTGTATATCTTATCATATAATCCGTTGTAAGGAAGAAGGGGTCAGTTGGTCGGAGTTTTTTGAGATTTTTAACATAGCTCTGATTGTTGGAGGTTCGATTATTATTCCGCACCTGCGGCGAGCGGTTGAGCTTTTGGATGACCTTGAAGAATCCGAGGATTAAAAAAAGAAAATGGTGGTGAAAAGAATTCAATGTTTCAAGTAAAACCAATCGGTTATATTAAAACAAATTATTTGAAGGATCCTCCCCGCCAGCCCGATGGTCAGGAAAAAGGCCATTATTTGCTGATCAATAAATCTTATCAAACTGCCTTAAAAGGATTGGATGATTTTAAATTTATTTATGTGATTTTCTATCTGGACAAAGTGGAAAATCAGGAAGTGGAACTGATCCTGGAAAAGAATAAACAGGAGGTCGGGCTGTTTGCAACCCGGACCCCCCATCGACCAAATCCAATTGCGCTCAGTATAGTTAAGATATTAAAAATAACTGGTAATAAGGTTTATATTTCAGGGATCGATGCCCTGGATCATAGTCCGATTCTGGATATAAAGCCTTATATCAGAAAGCTGGATCATAAAGAGGAGGCCAATGACGGTTGGGCCGAACCCCACCAAAGTAATAAAGACATAATTCTCCTTTATACCGATGGGGCCTGTTCCGGTAATCCAGGACCAGGCGGTTATGCTGCCCTGATCATGAACGGGGATAATAAAGTGGAGATAGCCGGCTATCAACGGGATACTACTAATAACCGAATGGAATTGTTGGCTGTAATTGAGGGATTAAAAGAAATAGAAACACAATCAAAGGTTAGGTTGATCTCCGATTCAAGTTATGTGTTACAAGGTTTATCGGAATGGATGGCCGGTTGGGAAAGAAACGGTTGGAAAACTATTAACAATAAGGAGGTTAAGAACCGAGACCTCTGGCAACAGTTGGCTCATTTGATCAATCATTATAATCTCGAATATGTCAAAGTAAAAGGACATTCTGGTGATATCTATAATGAACGGGTTGATTCACTGGCTCGGGAACAGATCGAAAAAAACAAGGAGGATTGAATATGTTAAACTGGCGCGAACAGCGCAAAAAAGCAGCGGCGTATATTAATAATATCTGCCAAAAAAGACCGGAAATAGGCTTGATTTTAGGATCAGGTCTCGGTGATTTCGGGAGGGAGATTGAAGAAGCGGTAGTAATTCCTTATCAAGACATACCTGGTTTTCCAACCTCGACCGTTAAAGGACATGCCGGCGAGTTGATCCTGGGGAAAAAGCAGGGTAAATCGATCGTAGTGATGAATGGCCGGGTTCATTTTTATGAGGGTTATTCGATCCAGGAAGTTGTCTTTCCGGTCTGGGTGATGAAAGAACTGGGGGTCCGGAAACTGATCGTTACCAATGCAGCCGGCGGGTTGAATCCGACCTTTCGTCCCGGTGATCTGATGATCATAACCGACCATTTAAATTTTATTGGGACCAACCCTTTGATTGGCGCTAATGATCAGCAAATTGGTCCGCGCTTCCCGGCAATGACTGACGCCCACCCCGCTGAGTATGTGGAACTGGCAAAAAGAGCGGCCGACAGCATAGAACTCCATATTATGAAAGGGGTATATCTGGCCATCTCCGGTCCGGTCTATGAAAGTACAGCGATGAGTAAGTTTCAGCGTCTGATCGGAGCTGATGCAGTTGGTATGTCAACGGTTCCGGAAATAATCGCCAGTACTCATGCCGGGATTAAAAACTTGGCGATCTCCTGTATCACCGATGTTGTTAAGGATAATCCGGAACAAGCTTTGACCCACGAAGAAGTAATCAAGGTAGCCAGTGAGGTTAAGCCACGTTTTATAAAATTGGTCAATGAAATTTTAAAAGATATCTAAACAACGGCTGTCTCTTAGTGAGGCAGTCTTTTTTTCCTCTGGATAACTTTTCCCCAGGATCAACCTACTGAATTACCAATCTTACTAACACCTTAATTTTTCTGCAAATATTTTAATTAAAAAAAACATTTTTTGCTTGCATTTTAAAATGTGCTCAGGTATAATATAACAAGTGATATATAACTAATGATACATATCATTTGCTATATTATTGCTAATTAATTATCCAAAACACAGAAGAAAGAGAGGAAAAGGATGATTCTTGAAGTTAAAGGTGTTAGCAAGGTTTTTTCCGGTCGAGGCAAGTCCAGGATAGTTGCGAACGATGATCTTACATTTAGTCTGAAAGAAGGTGAAATATTTGGTTTGTTGGGCCATAATGGAGCAGGAAAAACCACTTTAGTAAACCAGATTATCGGTTTAATCACCCCTACCAGTGGAGAGATTAACCTGCTCGGTAAATCTGTTTTAAAATCCCCGGCCCGAGCCCGTTCAATTTGTTCCCTCCAACCCCAGTCTCAGCTCCCGTTAGGCTTTCTTACCCCGGCCCAAGCTGTTACGATCATGGGAAAAATGCGGGCCGGTCAGGGATTTGATGTCAAGCGACGGATGGAGCGGCTTTTTGAAAAACTGGATATCGGTCGGTGGGCTAATACCGAGGGGCAAAGACTTTCCGGCGGTGTCCGGCGGTTAACCGCTTTTTGTATGGCAGTAATTGTCCCCGGTAATTTAGTAATACTTGATGAACCGACTAATGACGTTGATCCGGTGCGCCGTCGTTATCTCTGGCAAATAATTCGGGAAATAACTAGTGATGGCACTTCAGTTATTTTAGTAACCCATAATGTCCTTGAGGCGGAGAAAGCGGTCGACCGAGTGGCGATATTGCATCAAGGTAAATTTCTAGCCAAAGGAACACCTTCAGCAGTAAAGAACTCGGTCAGCAATAAAATGCGGCTGGAGGTTAGCCTGACTAACGAATTAAGCCAGATCGAAATACCCACCTGGGCTGTTTCTTCCCAGCGTAAGGGGACACGTTTGTTTTTTTCACTGCCGCAATCTTCGGTTTTAGCAGCGATCGATTGGGCCAGAGGGCAAGCGGAGCAAGGTAGGATTATTGATTATTCACTGTCACCAACAACCATTGAGGATGTTTATGTGGAATTAACTAGCGAAAAGGAGCTGTTGACATCATGAGTATGTTGAGTCACTATAAATATGTTCTGCAAATGCAGTACCGGAGAAGTTCGGGTTTTTTAGGCTTTTTTGCAATTATTCAAATTATGATCTCTTTAGGGATTGTAATCGGTTTTACCTATCTGATGCCAAATCCTGATACCACAAGTATTCTCTTTTTATCGACAGGGGCACCGACTATTATTTTGATTATGACCGGTTTAGTTATTTTACCCCAACAGATTGCTACTGCTAAAGCTGACGGATATGTCGAGTTTATGCGAACCTGGCCGGTTAGCCGTTCGGTAATCCTTTTAGCTGATACAACACTATGGTTATTGATCACCATTCCCGGGATCTCAATTGCTTCGCTCGTCGCCCATCTTTTTTATCAACCGGGATACAGTCTTTCCTGGACGCTGATTCCCGCTCTATTATTGATTGCTTTAACTTCGATTGGGGTTGGCTATGGTTTTTCCTATTTTTTACCGACCAATGTATCAATGGCCCTTTCAAACATATTAGTCTTTGGTGCCCTAATGTTTTCTCCGATCAACTTTCCGCTGGAACGGCTTCCCGGATGGCTTCAATCCCTGCATGCCGTTTTGCCGATTTATTCAATGGCCGAGGTAATGCGGACTTCATTGGCTACTAATACTTTTACTGCCGATTGGGCGAATTATCTAAATCTCACTATTTGGTGTATAATGGGATATGGGGGAGCAATCATAATTTTAAATAAAAAAGAGTAATTTAAAATTGATGATTGGTTTATTGCCGAGATAGGGAATTTGTCAATAAGGAGGGGAGAGTAAGATGCCACCCAAAAAACAGTATTCCAAGGATGAAATAGTTGAAATTGCTTTTCAGGTAGCCAGAGAAGAGGGCCTCAACGGGATTACGATTAGGAAAGTTGCTGAAAAACTGGGCAGTTCTATTGCCCCGATTTATGTCAACTTCAAAGATATTGGAGCATTGAAACAGGCTGTAGTCGATAAAGTATTTGCCATTGTCCGGGAGTTATACCAGCGACCAGGTGAAAAGCCCTCATTTATGGAGCTCGGTATTGTCAGTCTGCGCTTTGCCAGGGAATATAGCGCAATTTTTCGCGATTTAGTAATGCAAAAAAATAATTACATCAAGCCATTTCATGTTAATCAGGATTTTTTGCTGGAACAGCTGAGTGAGCAGCCGGAATTTGAGGGATTTACCGCTGAAGAGATTAAGGATGGTTTGTTTAAAATCAGTATTTTTCAACTCGGTCTTTCGGTAATGGCAGCCAATAACCTTTTTGAGAACGAGCCCAGTGAAGAAGAGTTGATCGGGCTATTAATGAGTGCAGGTGATGATCTATTAACTGCCGTCCGCTGTCGTAAAGGAAAAAATTAATTTTTTTCCTGGCATTCAACACAGAGACCGTAAAACTCAGTTCGATGGTTAAAGATCTGGAAGGGGGTTTTTTCCGAGATATAATTTTCAAGGGTTTTATTGACTGGAATATCAAGATCAAAGACCTTGCCACAACTATCACAAATAAAGTGATAATGGTTTTCCGGAACTCCATCATACCTGCTGTAGGAGCTACCATAATTTAATACCCGAATTTTACCCATTTCGACCAGAATGTTTAAATTACGATAGATCGTCCCCAGACTGATATTGGGGATTTCTTTTTTAACCTGATCATAGATCCAGTCTGCGGTAGGGTGAGTTTTAGTTGCGCGCAATATTTTTAAAATTTCTTTGCGCTGTTTGGTCATTCTGGTATTTGCTTTGCTCATTTTCTTTTCCTCCAGTAATTATTAAGAATGATTACTGATTTAATAATAACAGATTATCCTAGTGCTGTCAAGGTATTTACTTTTCTTGACGGTTATTAAATTATTTGATATTATGAATGAAAATTATATTGATTAAATTTAATTTCAGAAAGGTGATTTAGATGTCGAAAAAGAGAATATTGACCGGGGACCGGCCTACCGGTAGACTACATCTGGGCCATTATGTGGGTAGTTTAAAAAATAGAGTAAAACTACAACATGATTATGAAACTTATATTATAGTTGCTGATGTTCAGGCCTTGACTACTAATTTCGCCAACCCGGAGAAAATTGCCGGTGATGTAAGACAGGTCACGGCTGATTACCTGGCGGTAGGAATAAACCCGGAGATTTCTACTATTTTGGTCCAATCAATGATCCCGGAGATTGCTGAGCTAACCGTATATTTTTCGATGATTGTAACTGTTAATCAATTAAGACATAATCCGACAATTAAACTGGAAGCAGCACAATATGGGTATCAGGATCTAACCTATGGATTTTTGGGCTACCCGGTTAGCCAGGCGGCAGATATAACCTTCTGTAAGGCCGATCTGGTTCCGGTCGGTGGTGATCAAATACCCCATATTGAACAGACCAGAAAAATAGTCCGGAGATTTAATCAATTATATCGCCCGGTCTTTCCCGAACCGGAAGCACTGGTCGGTGAATTTCCAAGATTGATGGGGCTTGATGGTAAAAGTAAGATGAGTAAGAGTCTTAATAATGCCATCTACCTTGATGACCCGGCGGAAGAGGTGAAAAAGAAAGTTAGTCAGGCGGTGACCGACCCGGCCCGGATTAGAAAGGACGACCCCGGTCATCCGGAAGTTTGTACGGTATTTGCTTACCACCAGGCCTTTAATCAAGAGGAGACTCCTGAAATTGCGGAAGCTTGCCGGGCCGGGAAAATTGGTTGTGTTGCTTGTAAGAAAAACCTGGCCCAAGTAATTAATTCCCTCCTGGAGCCGATGCGGGAAAGACGAGTCCCCTATCAAAATAATCCGGCACTGATTGATGATATTTTACGGGAAGGGACCAGAAAAGCCCGGAATGTTGCTATTGAAACGATGAAAGAGGTAAAGGCCGCGATGCATCTGGACTATTTTCCTATTTAAGACAGGGGGGGCATCTACTAATGGCTCTGGAGATAATGCATGTGGACATGGATGCTTTTTTTGCAGCGGTTGAGCAACTGGATAATCCTGCTCTGGTCGGGCAACCGGTTATCGTAGGGGGGATCAACCTGGATAATCGGGGTGTGGTATCGACCGCATCATATGAGGCCCGCCAATATGGGGTTCATTCGGCCATGCCGATTACTGAAGCTAAAAGGTTATGTCCCCATGGTATTTATCTTCCCGGCCGTGGTAGTAGGTACCAGGAGATCTCCACGCAGATATTTTCAATTTTACTAAGCTATACCCCCTGTTTGGAGAAAATATCGATCGATGAGGCTTTTTTAGATCTGAGCGGTTGTCATCGGTTATTTGGAGATTCGATTGAGATCGGTCACCAGATCAAAATGGTAATTCAACAAAAACTGGGTTTAATCGCTTCGATCGGCTTATCGATCAATAAGTTCCTGGCTAAGTTGGCTTCAGACCTGGATAAACCGGACGGATTTATGGTAATTAAGGAAGAAGAAATTAATCAGGTGCTGGAACCACTCCCGATCGGAAAGCTTTGGGGAGTAGGACGAAAAACGGAAGAAATATTAAATGATCTGGGGATTAATACGATTGGAAAGTTGAAGAAACTTAACCAGGATGAACTGGTAGCTATTTTCGGCAAGATGGGTCTTCAGCTTTATCAACTGGCCCGTGGTCTGGATGAACGTTCGGTAGAACCTGAATATGCGGCCAAGTCGATCAGTCATGAAGAGACCTTTGCTGTTAGTGTAAGCAATAAAAATGAGATAATGGCCTGTTTAATGGAGATGTCAGCTAAAGTAGCCCGCCGCCTCCGGCAAAAAGACTTACGGGGAAGCACTGTTTTCATCAAAATTCGTTATGATGATTTTACTACTTTAACCAGGCGGATTACCCTGGGGAGTTCGACTAATAGTACCGATACCATTTACCAGACAGGCAAACGGCTGCTGGAAAAAGAGCCATTACTGACCCGACCTGTCCGTTTATTAGGAATTGGTATCGGCAATTTTAGCAAGGGAGCTCAGACTCAACTATCCTTGTTTTCCAATAAATTGAAAGAATATGATCTAAATAAGGCAATAGACCGGATCAAAGATCGCTATGGTGAACGAGGGATTATCAGGGCCAGAAACTTGGAAAGGTGAGGTGTAGTTGTGATTATAGTTGATAATTTAACAAAGGAATATGGGGATAAACAGGCCTTACGAGGGATTGATTTTGCGGTAGAAAAGGGAGAGATTTTTGGTCTGTTAGGACCCAACGGGGCCGGTAAAACCACCACGATTAAAATTCTAACCGGGCAGTTATGGCCGGATGGGGGACAAGCCACCATTAAAAATAATGATGTTATTAGAGAGCGCGTGCAGATTAAACCGTTAATCGGGGCAGTACCGGAAGAGGGCAATCTGTACTACCGTCTTACGGTTAAGCAGAATCTGGAATTGTTCTGCCGCCTTTATCAATGTGATTTTACTATTATTGATTACTTACTCGGCAAGGTAAATCTACTGGCCGAAAAAAATGTTCCGGTCAAAAACCTGTCAAAAGGGATGAAGCAACGGGTGCTGTTGGTCCGGGCCATGCTCCACCGACCGGAAGTACTCTTCCTTGATGAGCCTACTTCCGGTCTGGATCCGTCTTCGGCCGATTCAATCCATCAATTATTACTGGATTTGAATCAGGAGGGGATTACAATTTTACTTACCTCTCATAACATGGAGGAGGTCGATAAGCTTTGCCATCGGGTCGCTTTTCTGGAAAAGGGATTAATTGTGGCGATGGATCGTCCGGAAAATTTGAAATTAAAGTATAATAATAATATGATGCGTGTCCTGTTGGAAAACGATAACTCGCTCGAAGAGAGGGTATTGGAACTGGCCGGTGAGCAAAGTGCCCAGTTGTTATCGAAATGGGTTAAAGAAGGGAAAGTAAAGTCTATTCACTCCTGTGAACCAACCCTGGCCGATATTTTTGTAAAATTAACGGGGAGGGAGATCGATTGATGATTAATTTAGCAAGAGTAAAAGCGGTTATGATCAAAGAAAGGCAGGATATCGGTAAAAATAGTAATATTTTAGTGATGTACTTTTTGCCGATTTTGATGACATTGATCTGGAGCAGAATAATTCCTAACATGCCGCAGGGTTTTGCCCTGGGATTTGGCTTGCTTTTATTAGTAGTCATGGTCGGCATGTATGTCCCTTCGATGATGATTGCCGAAGAGAAGGAGAAGAATACGATCGAGGTTTTGCTTTTATCACCGGCCACCCCGGCTGAGGTTTTTATTGGTAAAGGGGCCCTAACGATTATCTTGATGTTCTTTACCAGTATTATTTTAATAATCATTGGCGGGGTTGAAATTAGGCTGCTGCCGGTAATTCTGGTTGGAACTATTTTAACGTCGATTTTTTCTGTTTTCCTGGGGATGGTGGTAGGGATTCTTTCGCCGAACCAGATGGCAACAGGGGTGATTGGTATGCCGATTTATCTTTTGCTGTTGCTCATTCCACAGCTTTCGGTAATGGGGGTAGAGATTATTAATCAAATCGGAAAATTCCTGCCGACCTA
>JAKSCG010000103.1 GCA_022360715.1 Halanaerobiales bacterium | reverse complement strand
GGTGAGCAGGTCATCTTGCCAGTACTCCTCTTTGAGATAAGCCGATAATCCTTTTTTTTCTAATTTGGCCGCGATCATCGCTATATAGCTTTTAATCAAGGGGAGTTGGGGATTATTTGACAATAATAAATGCACAGTGTTTTTAAGCGACCGGGCCAGGTCTTCTGTTGCGATCCCTTCCGTAAATGAAGAGACTTCGGTCTGGCGAAAGGATTGTTCCAGCATTTTAGTAATTAACCCGGCCAAGGGTTTTATTAATTCCGTTCGGTTCTGCTCAATGCTAACGGCCAGTTCTTTTTGCCGGGAATTGATTTCTTTAACGAGATAGCTTGCTAAAATATCAGGCGGAGGGAAGGGCAAAATTTTAAAGATTGTTTTCAGTTTTAATCTGGTTGTTATGTTGACTAATAACCAGCTTAAATCGGCCAGTTTTTGCCGAAAGGTCTCACCGGCCGAGAACTTAATCATAATTGCTTTTAATTGTTCCGAATTAAGTCCGATTCCCAGGGTCTGAAGGTTGTTTTCACCTACCCGCTCCAGGAAAGAGGAGCTGATCTTTTCCAGTTCTTGCTGTTGATGGCGGAGAAAAAGCGGGAGCTGTCGGTCAAGTAAATTATCAGTGATCCTGGCTAAAGTTAAATCAATTTCCACCAATTTTCCGGCCGGATACCAGATCCCCATTTTTTGGCGGGCCAGTTGGCTCAAGTTGGTTTTAATCGCTTGTCGTTCGGCGGTCAGTAGTTCAAGCCCCCGCTGAATCACCTGGCCGGTGATGGCAGGACTTAATTCTTTACCATAGGCCGAAAATAGTTCATGGAGCTTTTTATGGGCAGTAAATTGATTGAATCCTTGCTGTGAAACCACTCGGACTATTTTTCGGATTGTTGTTTCGTCCTGGAAAAAAGCAAGGAGAGACTGCTGTAGTAAACTTTTTAGCTGCTTGATTTCAGCAGCGGAGATCAGTTGCTTAACTCTTTTGTCCAGGAGTCCAGTCAGTTTTTCTTGGCTCTGCTGATTGAGATAATCGCCCAGTCCACCTTTTTGTAAAGTGTTTACTAACTTTTCCAGCTCGCCACTGAGCAGCTTTTCTATTCCCATTTTCAGCAAGGGCTCAGTCGCCGGATTAGCAGCAAAGTCGACCGGCTTGTGCTGACTATTCAATAATTTGCTCAAACTTTGCGCCCAGCGACGAATCAATTGCTCATTGTGCTCTATTTTAAAGCCTTCCAGGGATACCCGGGCTAGATTGATTGATGGTAAGGGCCGATGATACAGATGATTGGTCAGTCCAATGGTAAGCTGCTTCCGCTTTTTTAATAATTGCTCGCTGATCTTTCCGGCCAATTGTTGACGATGATTACCCAGGAACTTTTTAATTAATTGATAGTCATTTTTGATAATTGCCTGGAGAAATCGGTCTTTAAGTTGACCCTTCTTTTTTTGGAAAAGCTGAGCAACGGCCTTACTATTAAGTAGCTCTTGCTTGATAAACTGACCCATGGCCCGGGCAAACCTTGACTTTTCTTTACTTACCACTCCAGGGGTAAAAGGGAGACGAAGGCCCAGTAAATATTTTTCCCGATATGGTCGAAAGATCATCTTAATTGCAATTACATTAGTTAAATACCCGATAAACCCGTAGACGAGGATTGACAGGGGCAAGCTAAGCGCCGGGGTAAGATTAAAGCCGGTTTTGCTGAAATATAGAATAACTGCTGCGACCATGCCCAGAAAGCCCCCGAACAGGGTAATTGGTTGCAACTCCCTCCCCATAAAGTCTTTAACTACCACTTGAAGCTCATGATCAGAGACCTGGTTTAGATTAGCGGAAACTGCCCCGGCAATCCTCCCTTCCAGTAGGCTAGGCAAATTTTGTTCAAGTAGCTTTAAAAGCAGTCTTCCTAATTTATCGTCAGGAACCCCTTTTTTTAATTGATTGAGTAAAAATGATAACGGGTAATTTTTTTTAGCTGGAATAACCACTGCTTTCTGCAGCCAGTTTTTAATATATTTAGTAATTTGGCCGAGAGTAGGCTGTGATAATCTCTTTTCCCGGAAAAGGTTATACCGACGATAACCTTGCTCGAGGAACCTTTGTTGATGAGTGACCAGGAGGTCAAGGATGAGGGCTTTAACCTGCTTGAGGTCTTGCTTTTCCAGCAACCGGGCAACCCTTGTTTTCTTCAGACGGGCAAAGCCCCGGCAAATCAAATGAGCAAAACGGTTAACAAAAGACTTTTGTTCGAGGTAATTGTCGACTATTCCTTTAAACAAATCCTGTTGATGGTTTTGCTCAAAATAGGCGGTAAAATCGGTAGCTTGGACCCAGTTGACCAGTTTTTCGGCCAGCCTGTGGAAAAATTCCTGATCATTTTGTTCAAGATAGTTAAGTAGATATGCCCTTAACCGGGCTCCAATTTCTTGTGGATTAATAATCTTATTTTTTTCCAGAGTACTAATGAGCTCTCCGGTTTCTTGATGCTGGAGAAACTCGATTAGCTGGCTGCTTATTTGCTGGCTCAGTGTTTCAAGATCTATCTTTTTTTCCAGATAATCAATAATTTTGTCCGCGATTATCCCCGGTGGGGAGAATCGGTCTTTGAAGAGCCGATAGAGCGTCTTTTTAATCAAAGCCTGGAGATTAAAGGATGAGACTGCTTCCGCCGCCAGACTTTCTTCAATCGCCTGGTTAAGACCGGCCTCAAGCTCTTTTTTACTGTTATTAAGCCAATTTATTATTTGTTTAATTAACCAGGGTAAATGATCGTTTAAAAAATCAATCACTCTTTCTTCCAGTTGCTCTCCCAGCAAAAGAGTAACCGGGGTTTTATTCTTTTTCAGCTGGTTAAAGAGCTCACCGGTAAAGTCGTTTAGCAACAACTCTCCCGCTTCGCTTTGGAAGAAATGTTTTAACCTTTTATTCAGATTGTTACTGTGCTTTTCTGTAGTAATTAGTGACTTCCCCAAGGCAGTTTTGCAGTTTTCTTCGATTTTTTGCAGAATTGTGGTCATTCCCACTTTTTGATAAAAGAAATTTAGATATTCGGTAATTTGCAGTGAGGAATTTACCGGGAGTTGCCGGTGGATATCACCGGTCAGCTTAATCAGGTTATTGGAGAGCTGATCAATAGTGGCCGGGGTAAGAATCTCTCCGAGCGTGATTTGATTGTCCGGCCGGTTTAATTTGGCCAGAATTTCGTCGATAAACGTATCTTCTTTTAGAACTTCAATCATTTCCTGAAAAAGGGTTGGCAGCAGGTATTGCAGCTGTTTTTCGCCGATTATACCGGCTGGTTTTAGCCGTTCCAGGAAAAAAACCAGGCTTTCTTCGAGCGGTTGCTCATTTTCCAGGAGCAATGCTTTTAGCTGCTCAACTGTTTGTTCAAGGGCCGGTATTCCGTTTACAGTCAGCTTTCCGGTCTTTAAGGAGAGGGATTGATTGAGAAAATGATTGCTCATTTTAGTAAAGATAGCTCGCATTTCCGGGCGGTGCAGTTCTTTTTCCAGGGTATGGGCATTGATAATATCCTTTTCGACCAGCCGACTGATATTTTCGATAAATTTTTCTCTAGTTTTTAGGATAACCCCGCCTAACGGGCCATATTTTTGGAATAACATTTTAATTGCCAGGTTATTGGTAAAGTACCCGGTAAAACTACCACCCAGTATTTCCAGCAAAAATCGCCCTATTTCCACTGTTTAATCCTCCCTCTCTAGCCCTGAGTTACTTTTAAATTTAGACATAATAATGCTAATTCCTTTTTAATTCTATAATTATTACGGATAATTTACAAGAGCAGCTGATTGTTCGAGCTGCTCCATCAATAATGTTACCCCAATATCTACTAGAATATTATGGGATTAACCCCTGGTATAACTGGACAAAATTCCAGAAAAGCGATACAATATTTATGAGAAAAAAGTGGGAGGTTTACTATGTTAAAAGAAGTTGCAAAGATGATTAGAGGATTATCAGCTGACGCGGTCGAGGAAGCTAACTCCGGCCATCCGGGATTACCACTGGGCTGTGCGGAGATCGGTGCTTTGCTCTATGGTGAGGTCCTTAAGCATGACCCCGGCCAACCCGATTGGCC
>JAKSCG010000239.1 GCA_022360715.1 Halanaerobiales bacterium | reverse complement strand
CAACTAATAGTGATGTCAATCAAACCGAGTTGATAATCTATATAACACCCCATGTTATGACCGAAGAGGAAGAAGACGTGGGGGAAGAGATGGAGCTGATGCTCGACCGGGTGGAAAAAGTTAATATCGGAGAAGAATGACTAGTCACAGGAAACTGTGACTTTTTTATTTCTTCCTCTATTGTTAGAACTGTCCCTTTCTTTAAAAAAATATCTCCTTGGTAAAAATCGAAAATCTATGTTAGAATTAAGGAAATAAAAAGAAAAGGAGGGATAAAACGAGTGGACAAACCTTTTTTAAATCTAATTATTTTTATCATTATGTTAGCGCTAACAGTAGATGTTAGTAGAGCTTCAGGTCAGCTGAATACTGTCAATAACCAGATAAGTAATAATAAAGTAAATCGGGAGGGAGTGGGTGAAATAACAATGCAAGGCTTTATTAAGGCAAAAGGTAAAGCCCTTTACACCGACTACGGTAATGGCGAAATTATCTACTTGCGGGGGGTAAATCTAGGTGGATTTTTGTTCCAGGAATTTTGGATGACCC
Source organism: Halanaerobiales bacterium (assembly GCA_022360715.1). Lineage (GTDB taxonomy): Bacteria > Bacillota > Halanaerobiia > Halanaerobiales > DTU029 > JAKSCG01. The sequence continues at coordinate 16,198 of JAKSCG010000239.1, read as the reverse complement.
CAACCAGACCCAGTAAAAAGATCAAAGCCGAACTGGACCTTTATCAGTACTTAGCCGCCAAATACGGCCGAGAAAAAATGCGAGAATTAATTGAACTGTACCAGGCAAATTATTTTACGGAAAGGGATTTTGATCAACTGGCCGAAATTGGTGTCAATGTGATTCGGCTTCCTTTTTGGTATATAAATATAGTAGACCTGGATGGTGAAGTAAGAGAAGATTGGTACAGCAGGTTTGACTGGTTTTTAGAAGAAGCGGGTAAACGGGGAATTTACGTTATTTTCGACTTCCACGGAGCACCGGGTTCCCAAAACGGAAGTGACCATTCCGGTGTAGACGGAGGTGAAGATAAAGAAGCTGCTTCAAAGTTTTTTTACGGGGACGCTGAGTCTGTTGCATATCATCAGGAATTGTATTATCAAATTTGGGAACTGATTGCTGCTAGATACAGGGATAATCCGGTTGTAGCCGGCTATGATCTGCTTAATGAGCCGTATTGTACATACCGATATAATGCTACCCTTAGTGTGGCTCAACTCCGTCAGCAGCTATGGTCGGTATATGATCAGGCCTATCATCGAATCAGAGCGCTTGATCCCAACCATCTAATTATCATGGGGGCGACTTGGGACCCGGTTGATTTACCCCGACCGGAAGATTACGGCTGGCAAAACATCATGTATAAATATCATAATTATCTATATGATGATTATAATAATGCCAAAGGCAGACAGCTCAAGAATATTCAGCAAAAGCTTGCTTTAATCGCAGCAGCCGATTACAATGTTCCGGTGCTAATCGGGGAATTTAACTATTTTAATAATCTTGCCGCCTGGGAGCAAGGACTGTCACTTTTAAACAAAGCGGGACTCCATTGGACTTTATGGACCTACAAAGTAACTTCTGATAACGGGAATTGGGGTCTGTATCATCATACCGGTGGTGATGTCAATATTGAAAGGATTGAGGCGGCAAGGATAGCTAAAGTATGGGCCAAAGTGGGTGATAGCAGACCAAATCAGCGCTTGATTGAGGTGGTAACCAAATATCTGCTTAATCAGTAGTGTAGATTTTGATAATCCGATAACCGGCTATCTTGACAACTAACTTAATTTAGTATAAACTAATGTTAGCGATAACATTTTCAGTTTAATTAGTAGTATAACATAGCAGCAGATCGATCAAGCTGAGGGTTGGAGGAAAATATGATCAGGAAAATTGTAACGAAAAGGGATTCTAAGGACAGATTAGCGGAAAAAACATGTCAGGGATGGGAATCGTTAAGGGCATATAAGGGCTATGCCGAAGTAGATCCCGGCAGAAAATACCAGACGATAATGGGCTTTGGCGGGGCCATTACCGAGGCGGCTGCAGTAACCCTTTCCAAAATGTCGGAAGATCAAAGGAGTGAGGTTATCAGCAGTTATTATGACCAAAAGGACGGCTTGGGTTACAGCCTGGGGAGAGTACATATCAATAGTTGCGACTTTGCACTGGGTAATTATACCTATGTGGAAGACAATGATGTTGAACTAAAGACATTTTCGATTGAACATGACCTGGAATTAATTATCCCCTTGATCAAAGAGGCGATCAAAGAACGGGGAGCAGAGCTGGAAATTTTAGCATCCCCGTGGAGTCCACCGGCCTGGATGAAGTCTAATCAGAAAATGAATCAAGGGGGTTATCTCTTACCGGAGTTTCGTCAGTCATGGGCCAATTATTACGTTAAATTTATTAAAGCGTATGAACAAGCCGGTATTCCGATCTGGGGAATAACTGTTCAAAATGAACCTGAAGCCACTCAGACCTGGGATTCATGTATATATACAGCAGAAGAGGAACGGGATTTTATTAAAGATTATTTAGGACCGACACTACAAAAAGCAGGTTATGGTGACAAAAAGGTGTTGATCTGGGATCATAACCGTGATGTGGTGGTACGAAGAGTAAAAACGGTGCTGGATGACCCGGAAGCAGCTAAGTTTGTATGGGGAACAGGCATTCATTGGTATATCTCGGAAGCCTTTGAAAATGTAGGGAAAGTCCATGAACTTTTTCCCGACAAGCACATCTTATTTACGGAAGGGTGTCAAGAGGGGGGTGTCCATTTAGGGGCATGGCATACCGGTGAGCGGTACGGACGGAATATAATCGGTGATATGAACAACTGGTGTAAAGGGTATCTTGACTGGAATATTGTGCTGGATCAAACCGGTGGTCCTAATCATGTTAATAACCTGTGTGATGCCCCCATTATTGCCGATACAATCAATAATCAGCTACATTACAACAGTTCCTATTATTATATTGGTCACTTCAGTAAGTATGTGAATAAAGGGGCGACCAGAATTTTTAGCGATTGTTCGCTGGAAGGGATTGATATGATCGCCTTTGAAAATCCGGATCAATCGCTAGTTGTGATCATGATGAATCAAGGGGATAGGGATCATGCCATCAGCTTAAAGCTTGGTCAACGGTATTTAAACATGAACCTGGCCAATCACTCCATTGTCACCTATCTTTTAAACTAAGTAGTGCCATAAATCTATAAGAATGAGGAAAATGCCATGGCAACAATCAAAGATATTGCCGAAAAAGCCGGTGTATCAATGATGACTGTATCAAGGGCTTTTAACAACCCTAAAATAGTTAAAGATGAGGTCAGAGTAAAAATATTAGCAATCGCTAAGGAACTGAACTACTTACCGAATCAGGCCGCCCGATCATTGGCAAGCAAGAAGTCGGGGATGATTCAAATAATTACCAGAATGAATCCGGACGATTTTTACTTTACTCAGCTCTTTACCGGGGCTGCCCATTACTTAAGTGACCATGGCTATTCGATGATGATCAGTAAAGATAAAACCAGGGAGTATCAATACGACGGAGCAATTTTTATGGGATTGTTAGCCGGGGAGGACCAGGTGATTTATCATACGATCAAAAAACCCTATGTCCTTCTTGGCAAGACTGATTTACCGATTGATTGGGTTGATATTGATAATACTGACGGCAGTTATAAGATGACAAAATATTTGATCGATTCCGGCCATAAGAAGATTGGTCTGATCGGGATTAACCATGATGAAGCCTTTACCCAGGAGAGGTACCTCGGATATGTAAAAGCGATGACTGCAGCCGGTTTAACGATCCCGAAAGAGGCTGTTTTTCGGGTGCCCCACTCAATTGAAGGGGGAAGAAGGATCAGCCCGATTGCGTTGGCTAAAAAGGATATTACAGCTTATGTCTGTGAATCAGACCTGCTGGCCTATGTCCTGATTGATTATGCTAAAGAGCAAGGGATGAGTATTCCTGATCAGCTTTCAGTGGTAGGATTTGATGGATTTTTGTTTAATAAAATGTCGATCCCGCATATAACGACGGTTAAACAGCCGGTTTACCGGGTCGGTGTGGAGATCGCCCGGGTTTTAGTTAATAGAATCAACGAGCATGATCGGCCAAAACAGCGGGTGCTGATTAAAACAGAGTTTGAAAATGGCGGTTCGGTAAAAGTGATAAATTAAGGGACACGAGGTGGAAAGATGGAGTATCGATTAACCTGGTCGGATGAGTTTGCTTACCACGGCAGACCCGATCCGGAAAAATGGAGCTATGATCTGGGAGGTACCGGTTTTGGTAATCGGGAGCAACAGTATTATACCGAGCGCTTAAAAAATGCCGAAGTTAGAGATAATTGTTTAGCAATTACCGGCTACCGGGAAGCCTATCAAAATCAACAGTACACCTCGGCAAGATTGACCACCCGCGGAATTAAAAACTTTCAATATGGTAAGTTAGTCATACGGGCCCAAATCCCAACGGGAGTTGGGACATGGCCGGCGATCTGGATGCTGCCGGAGAGTTTTCATCATGGTCTAAAGTGGCCTGATTGCGGTGAAATAGATATTATGGAACATGTTGGCAAAAATAAAGATGTTATTCATTTTAGCCTGCATACCAAAAGCTACAATTTTATGGCAGGAAACCAATATACCAAGTTTGACCGATTTAACGGTATATCAGACAGATTTGCTGAGTATAGTATTATATGGACAGCAGAGTATCTCGAATTTCTGATTGATGAGCAGCCTTATGCCAAATTTAGTAAGGGTGAAGCAGGGAAAAGCAGTCAACAAGACGGATGGCCTTTTGATCAACCCTTTTACCTTATCTTGAACTTAGCCTTAGGTGGTTACTGGGGTGGTCCGATTGACGACAGTATTTTTCCGGTAAGATTCCTGATTGATTATGTGCGGTATTATCAAATTATTGAATAAAGTTATTTAACTTAACTATAGAAAGGGGGAGGATCGATTTAAGTCGGCATTGGTCAGAGGACCAGTTGCCTTAACCGTTTTAACAATACTAAAGTTTAAGGAGGATATTTTATGAAAAGCCGAATACTGATTTTGTTTTTGGTGTTAACGTTAACACTGACTGTCTTTACCCCCAATACTTCTAAAGCTGAGCAAGGCAGCGCCGGTAAGACCGGAGAAGCCCTTTCTACTTATCAGCCGCTTGATCCAAACATCGAAGGTGAATTAACAGTGATGTTATGGTCTGGTGACGGTACTTATATGGAAGATATCGGAAACAAAGATCTATTGCCGGAAGAGATTGGCGGGTATAATCAAGCAGCAGCTTATGCCACTGCTAAAGCCTTTAACAAGATTTATCCAAACGTCAAGATTAATGTTTTTGCCAAAATTGACGGTCCGAATGATGACAACGGTTTATGGGCCCAACACAAAGAAAATTTTAAAGCCGAACACGGACGTTATCCCGATTTGTTCCCGGAAACAGATATTCCCGGAATGATCGCCAAAGGGTTAATCGCTGACCTGTCAATTTTCTCAGCCGATCCGCTCTATCAAACCTTTAATAAACAGATTATGGAGATGATGGCCTATGGAGATTTCCAGGCCGCCTTACCACAATATTTGCTGCCATGGGGTGTTTTTATTAACAAGTCATTGGCTGAAGACAATAACCTGGATATTCCGGAGCCGGATTGGACGATTGATGATTATACCGATTTTGTCTCATCGGCTGATATGGAAAACTTCTATGGAGCAATGGATACGCCATTTAGTTTTTTAAATACTGGTTCTACGGCGATCAGTTACTCCTTATCCCAGGGGGCTGAGCAAGATTATGTCCAGCTTGATTCCGAGGAGATCACTACTTTGATCGACTATATTCCGGAGTGGGCCGACTATGCGGTTTATCCGCAAAACGACCTGGGTAACATTCCGCCGGAAGTAATGGACGAAAACTGGAGTTGGGGTTTTAAATTCTTTATTGAAAACAAAATCTTAACCCTGGCCGGTGATCCGTGGATGATGGGTGATGCGGCTCACCCCGATGAAGCCCACTGGGGGAGAGCAAAAGCTGCTGATTGGGATATTTATCCAAGGCCGGCTACCGACTATCAGCCAAATACGATCGGTATTGTTAACGACCCTTTTGCCGTATATAACTATGCAATGGACGACGGTGATCCGGCCATGAGCGAGGAAGAGTTTATTAAGACAAAACTGGCTTATACATTTGCCGCTTTCTGGACAGCTGACACCCGTGCCTGGGAAGCAAGAGCAAACCAACAATTCCTGGACGGAGAGGCATTAAAACCGGCCCTGAATGACTCCTTACCATTTGTTACCGGGGAAGAGTTTGAAAAACAAATGGCGATCTGGTATAAAATACCAGTTCATCAAAAGTTTGCCGATCCGGCAGCAATGCCTGGGTTCCACTATATGCTGGAACTATGGCAAGCCGGCCAATTCTGGGATGTCAGTGATAAGTTATATCCCTGGTACCATGATTTTGAAGGGGATCGGCGCGAAAACCTATATGAATTCAACAATATGTGGAATAGTGAAATCGCCGGCGCCCTTAGAACAGAAGCCAACTGGGCCGATAATGTCAAAGCAAGATTAAAGGAGTGGGATGACCTGGCTGATCAGCGGTTTGACGAATCACATCAAGCTGTGCAGGAAGGTTTAGCTAGATTCTATAATAAGTAAATAGGGTAAACAGCCAAAAAAGAATTACACAAATGAGCCACGCTGATCCGTGGCTCATGTTAACTAGTCAGCATAACTCGGGGTGGTAGGAGCGATTATGAAAAGGATTTTAACAGTTATAATGATCATCATCGGTGGACTGGTAATTGTTTTTAGTCTTAGAATGAGCAACTACAGTCAAACTTTTGCTCCGGATGAGGCCGGGAGCAGTAGCCAGGAGGCAATGGAAGCTTTTGAGCTGTTAAACAATTCTTTAAAGCAAGCCAGGTATACTTATTTCGAGTATATTAATCCGGAAAAAATTACTTATGGCGATAGCCGTTACTTAGCAGATGAGATTGGGGAGACAGCTGCTCAGCTTGCTTATCAAGACCAGGCAACATATCGGGTTAAGGTGGAAGCAGCCGGTTACTATCATATCTATTTAACCTATCAAATGAATGAAGCAGTGATGAATAATGCCACCATATCATTGGTACTTAATGGGCAAACACCGTTTTACGAAGCAAGTTTTCTGGATTTGCCTTTGAAGTGGCAAGATCAATCGAAAGAGTTTGAACTGGACAGTTACGGTGATCAGGTCTTGCCATATCAGGTAATTGCTGGTGGTGTGCTTCAAGTTCCTTTATATAACAACACTTACTATACAGCCGAGCCCTTGCTTTTTTACCTGGAAAAAGGTGAAAACAGCTTGGAATTGACTAATCAGTCAGCCAGCCCCTTTACCATTAAACAACTTGAAGTTAGACAGCCGGCGTTATTATTGACATATGAACAGTATAGAGCGGGGATTGCCGGACAAAGGGGAAAGGGACTGATCACGGTTAATGCTACTGAGTATACGGCCAAAAACTCATCGCATGTACGGTTATTTTCCCATGACTCACCTACTGTCACGCCCTTTAATCCGGTTGACAAAAAACTGAATATTATTTCCGGACAGTCATGGAAAGACCCGGGGAAAGCGATTGAATATCAAATCCGGGTGGCCGAGGCCGGGTTTTATCAGCTGGCCGTTCATTATTTGCCCGAAAAAGATGATTACCATGTCTTTAGAACTTTACGTATTAACGGGGTAATTCCTTTTGCCGAAGTTAAGGCCTATCCCTTTAAAGACGTCGGTGGAAGAAAGTTTAATTATGAAACTTTGGCTTCCGATAGCGGGGAAGCCTTTGAGTTTTATCTGGCTGAAGGCAACCATATCATAACTTTTACGGCTGACTATCAACCAATTGCCGAACAGGTCAGAAGGCTGCAGTTGATTATCGACCATATCAATCAGTTTTCCCTGGATATTCGAAAAATTACCGGTAAAGAGGTTGATCAAAACAGAACCTGGAAGCTGACCGAATTTATTCCGGAAACATCGATCTATTTAGCGGCTTATGACACATTAATTAACAAGATTATGGCCGAAGCAGCCCGCTATGCGCCAAATGGGATCAGCTCAAGTACATTGTCTTACCTGAGTAAAGCCCTGGTTAAACTTGAGCGGATGCGGGAAGACCCTGATCGACTGCCCCTTTACTTCGAAGATCTGTACAGCGGTTCCGGCTCAGTTAATCAAATGCTGGGGGATACGATCGAAGCTTTGCGGATTCAACCTTTGACCCTTAATGAATTTACTTTTTATAGCGGAGAGCTGAATAAAAGAGCAAATGCCAGTTGGCTGCAAGGAGTGTCAGCAGGGATGAAAAGCTTTGTCGCCTCCTTTACCTCGGATAAATACGTGGTCAGAAATGATCAAGAGTTGTTAAATGTCTGGGTCAACCGGCCGATTACCCATGTTGATACACTACAGAAGCTGGTTGACGCAGAGTTTACTCCCGCGACCGGGATTGGGGTCAAGATCTCGATTATGCCGGATGCCAATAAACTGGTGCTTGCTTCCGCGGCCGGGGAAGCTCCCGATGTGGCGATGGGGTTACTCTCCTACATGCCTTTTGACCTGGCGATTAGAGGTGCGGCTTACGATTTAACGGAGTTTGCCGATTTTTGGGCAGTGGCGGGCAGATTTACACCGGGGGCTTTTGTCCCTTATATTCTACAAGATAATGTTTACGCCTTACCGGAGACGTTAGAGTTTTTTGCCACGGTTTATCGCAAAGATATCTTCGCAAGTCTTGGTTTTGAAGTTCCCGATACCTGGGATGATGTTACCGAATTACTACCTGAGTTACAGCGCTACGGGATGAACTTCTACCATCCGATTGCCGGAGGTAGCTCCTTAAAGTGGTTCTATCAAACCAGTCCCTTTATCTATCAAAAAGGCGGCACCCTTTATAGTAAGGACGGTTTGGCCGCAACGATTGATCAGGCCGCAGCAGTGGAAGGTCTGGAATATTTGGCCAAGTTATTTACAATGTACTCCCTTCCCGAGCAGGAACCGCTCTTTTATAATGCCTTCCGCTATGGGACTTTGCCGGTTGGGATTACCGATTTTAATACTTATCTGCAGATTAAAAATGCCGCACCGGAGCTGGTGGGGCAATGGGAATTGGCCCCTTATCCGGGAATGGTCGATCAAAACGGCGGGTTTAATCGCTGGATTATCGCTAATGGACGGGGTAGTGTGATCATGCGGGAGAGCAAAAAGACGGCCGAAGCCTGGGCGTTTTTAAAGTGGTGGACCAGTGAAAGGGTTCAGACAACCTATTCCTTTACATTACAGTCTATCTATGGACCGGAGTTTTTATGGTTGTCAGGTAATTTGGCGGCAGTGGAAAATTCTCCGCTTGATATGCAAGATAAAGTTGTGATCCTTGAACAGATTCAATGGCTAAGAGACGTACCCAGAACACCTGGGCAATATATGCTGGAACGGGGTATTTCCGACATATGGAACCGCTCTGTTTTTAACAATGTTCCAACACGGATTGCCATCGATCAACAACTGATTACAATCAACCGGGAGATTAAACGGAAGATGATCGAGTTTGGATACCTGGATGAAAACGGCGATGTATTAGTGCCATATACAATACGGGACATTGACTGGATTACCGCACAGCTTACAAAGGAGGGTGTCAAAGATCAATAAATCAATTGCCGGCGTTAAAGCTCATATAGCACCAAAAAGCGATTACCGTTTATCTACTTTTTGGCTTTTACTCCCTTATGCTTTCTTATTTACCTTGTTTATATTGATCCCGGTTGGATTAGCTCTGGCCCTATCATTAACTTATTTTAACGTGATCGAGTTTCCTGAGTATAAAGGTGTATTTAACTATGTCATGCTGTTGACCCAGGACGAAGTTTTCTTAAAACATGTCCTGCCGAATACGGTTAATTATGCGATCATTGTAGGTCCCGGCGGCTATCTCCTTTCCTTTATTCTAGCCTGGATGCTGGCCCAAATTCAGCAAACGCCGCGCACGATTATTTCTTTGATCCTCTATATGCCGTCAATGGTCGGGCAGGTTTTTATCACTGTGGTCTGGCGAACGTTGTTTAGCGGAAGTGAAGCCGGTTATATTAACGCATTGTTGTTGCAATGGAATCTGATCGATAAACCGATTCAGTTTCTGACTTCACCGGAGTACTTAATGGCCATCGTTATCTTTATTGCCTTATGGAGTTCGATGGGGATCGGATTTCTGGCTATGATCGCCGGTATTCTCAACATCAACCAGGAACTTTATGAGGCAGCCTATATCGACGGGATCAAAAACCGCTTTCAGGAAATTATCTACATCACCATCCCGTCGATGAAACCACAAATGCTCTTTGGGGCGGTTATGTCGATTGTCGGTGCCTTTAATTCAGGTTGGATCGGGGTTGCTCTTTCCGGAACGAATCCTACTCCACAGTATTCGGCCCAATTATTGATTAACCATATCGAAGATTATGGTTTCCTAAGATATGAAATGGGATATGCGGCAGCCGTCTCAGTAATCTTGCTGATTATAGTGTGGGGATTTTCCCGCTTAGCGTACAGTTTGTTTGGGGAAAAAGAGGAGGTGCAATGATGAGCAAGTTTCAGGGAAACAAAATCAATCCGGCTAAGTTTCACCGCTCACAGCTTAAGTTTTATGTAATATTATTACCGCTGACCGTCTTTATGTTTTTACCGGTTCTTTATATCATTAACCATGCTTTTAAGCCCCTTGATGAGCTTTTTATGTTTCCGCCCAGGTTATTTGTTCAAAGGCCGACCATGGATAACTTCAGGATGTTATGGCGAGCGGCCTCAACGACCGGTGTTCCGATGAGCAGATACTTATTTAATTCGGTGGTGGTCGCGACTTTTACGGTGGTGACAAATATCTTGATCGTGGCGATGGCCGGTTATGCCTTGTCCAAAAAAAGGTTTAAGTTAAAACAAAAGCTGCTTAATATTAATCAGCTGGCCCTGATGTTTGTCCCAATTGCCGTCACGATCCCCCGCTATTTGATTATTGAACAATTAGGGCTGGTTAATAACTTTGCCGTTCATATCTTACCGTTACTGGCGATGCCGGTCGGCTTATTCCTGGTCAAACAGTTTATTGATCAAGTGCCAGATGCTCTGATTGAATCGGCCAAAATTGACGGGGCTAATGACCTTTATATTCTGACTAAAGTCGTGATGCCAATTATTGGTCCGGCAATAGCAACTGTTGCTTTGCTTACCTTCCAGATCGTCTGGAACAATGTGGAAACATCTAACCTGTTTGTAACTGATGAATCAATTAAAACTTTGGCCTTTTACTTAAGCGTCTTTACCGATCGAGTGGCGGAAGGTTCTATTGCCGGAGCGGGGTTGGCGGCGGTAGCCAGTTTAATTATGTTTGTCCCCAACCTGATTATCTTTATTGTTATGCAGTCACGGGTGATGAATACGATGAGTCATTCCGGTATTAAATAGGAGGCGAAGATGAAGAGAATAAGAGTGATCACTTTATTGTCGGTTTTGTTGATGACAATAATTTTAACCAATATTTCTGCTGCTTCACCTGCCACTTCCTATACTTGGACCTTTAATTCCAAGGAAAAATGGACGAAGACACAGGATGCATACTTACCGGAACTTACTTTACTTGAACTTGAGCTTAAGGAGCCGGAAGATCTGTTTATTGATCGTAATAATAATCTGTATATCGCCGATACGGGTAATAGTAGAATCGTCAGATACAGCATTGATAAACATCAAATTATTGATGTGATTGAAAATAGGGTTATGAAAACACCGCGCGGATTATTTGTTACTGATGACGGCAATATTTATGTGGCTGATGCGCGGGCAGAAGCGGTTCATCGCTTTGATCAGGCCGGTAATCTAATTGAATCATTTCTCAAACCAAATGAAACTGCTTTTGGCAAGACCCCTTTTAATCCGGCCAGAATTGCCGTGGATAGTAAAAAGAATATGTTTATTATCGGTGAAGGGGTATTAAACGGGATTATTCATCTTTCAGCCGGAGGTCAATTCCTGGGTTATTTTGCCACCAACAAAGTTACCCTCGATCTCGTGGCCGAACTGCAAAATATTTTTTTTACCGATGAGCAGCTGGATAATCTTGGCAGTCGGGTGCCGCTAACCATTACCAATGTTTTTGTTGATCAAGAGAACATTGTTTATTCGACAACAATGGGTTTACAGGCGGAAAAAGTTCTGGCTAAACATAACACTGCCGGAAAAAATGTATTTTCCGAAGTAAGGGGGGCCAGCGACCTGATTGACCTATATGTCGATCCACGGGGGATTATCTACGCAGCCAGTCTGACCGGAATAATATCGATTTATTCGCCGGATGGGGAGTTTATTCACAGTTTTGGCGGCTTTTATGGCAAAGAGGATATTTCCGGACTGTTTACCGAATTAGGCTCGCTTGCAGTTGATCGGGACGGAAAAATCTGGGCGGCAGACTCATCAACTTCCTATCTGCAGTCTTTTGTCCCAACTGATTATGCCAATACTATTTACAGGGCTTTACATGCTTTTAAGTTAGGTAATTATCAACAAACCAAAGAGTTATGGTATACCGTGCTGGCCCGGAACCAGATGTTAAGATTAGCTCATGAAGGGATCGGGAAGGTTTATCTCTACACTCAGCAATATAAAGAGGCGATGCACCACCTTGAAATAGCCAATAGTAAATTCTATTATTCCCAGGCGTACTGGGAAGTAAGAAATATTTGGCTACAGGAAAACCTGGCAATGCTGATTACCGCTCTGGTTATTCTGCTGATTGTTATGCGGCTCTTAAGACGACTGGATAATCAATATCAGATCTTTGATTTTTACCGAAATTTTGGGGAAAGGGTAAGAAAGAATCAACTACTGGCCGATCTGTTATTCTTATTTGACTTCTTTAAACATCCGATTGATTCTTTTTATGACTTGAAAAAGGGGAAGAGAGGAAGTTATTTAAGTGCGACCATCTGGTATCTGTTCTTTTTTATCGTCTATCTCCATGCCAGATTTGGCCGGGATTTTCTCTATACACCCGTTCCGGTCGAAGATCTTGATTTTTCGGCTTTAATGCTTGGTTTTGTCGTTATCTGCTTTCTGTTTGTCCTTACCAACTATTTGCTATCTTCGATTCAGGACGGAGACGGAACCCTTGGCGATATTTATAAACTGACCATTTACGCGATGGGGCCGATGATTACCGGTATTTTAGTAGTGACCGGTTTATCTTACTTCCTGAGTTACAATGAAGAATTTCTGATTGACTTAATTGAGTTTGTAGCACCTAGTTGGTCACTAATTATCCTGGTCCTCGGTTTGCAGGAAGTTCATGTTTACTCGACCGGTGCAGCGGTTAAAAGCATCGTTTTGTCAATAGCATCAATGATCGTGATCGCTATTGTGGTATTGATTGTGGTGATGATGGGTGAGCAGTTAGCCGACTTTTTACAGGTAATCGTAAAAGAGGTGTTGAGAAATGTCACGAATTAGTAAGATGATCATCGGTTTGGTTCTGGCTTTTTCTACCGTGGTTTTCGCTAGTTACTATCCAACAAACCTGGACACAAAGCTACCACCTGATCAAGTAAGTTATCAAAGTGACCGGCCCACTGCTGTTGAGCAGATTTTTGAGAATGACACATTTATTTATTATTTTAACGATGAACGGGATGTTTTGAGCATTTACGATAAGCGTAACGGCTACACCTGGAAGTCAGGGCTTGATATCGCAGCAGCCAGGGATGTCAGAGCAGCCCTTCGTAAAGATCAGCCCCTTGGTTTTGAGCCGTTGGAAGAGAAGATGAATAAGACTTTTACCGGAATCGCCAACTCCCTGATTTCAGTTGAATACTATGATGCTTCCAACAATATTAAGCGCTTAGCCAGTGCGGGAGAAGGGGCAAGTTCAAAGCTGATCGCTGTTAAAGGTGAAGATAATCACTTTATCCTGGAGATTAGCTATGAAAAAGTTTCCTTAGAGCTTGCGGTTCACCTTTATTTTACCGAGCAAGGCTATGATCTCAAAATCTATGACCAGGAGATCAAAGGAGAAGATAAGGGTATACTGGCGGCGATCATCCTCAACCCATTTTTGGGAGCCAGCGGTGGCCGCTACCGGCTATATGACCCGAAAACCGGAAAACACGGTGACAGGATCGATAAAGCGAAGATTCCCGGCTATGTTCTGGTTCCTGACGGGTCGGGTGCATTGATTAGGTTTAATGACTATATGGTGTCCTTAAAAGCCTATCAAGGTCATGTTTATGGAGTTAATTTAGCTAAAGAAACCTATCACCGGGTGGAACAGATCGATTCATTTAAACCGTTTAAAGAACCGTTGATGCCGGTTTATGGAATTGCTCATGGTAACCGGCAGGCCGCCTTTATTGGTTATGCTACCAGTGGTGATCAACATATGGAGATAATTGTGATGCCGGAAGAGAATACAACCCTTTATACATGGGCTTATCCCAGATTTGTTTACAATAACCTTTATTATCAAATTTTCAATCAACAGGGTGACGGCTATTTTACCCTGTTTGATCAACCGAATTCCTTTGATATCGAGTTTAGTTACAATTTTTTAGCCGGTAGCGGAGAGACCGGATATCCGGCTGACTATGTCGGGATGGCCCTTAGTTATCGCGAACACTTATTTCAAAGCGGGGTTCTGGCGGCAAGCAGGAAGGGATACGATGATATCCCGCTCCGGCTGGACTTTATTATGAGCGACCAGAAGAAAAGTGTTCTCGGCTATGAAAATGTTGTCACCACTTCCGCTTCCGATCTTAAGCAGATCCTTAAGCAGTTCAATGGGATGAACATAAATGTCGGACTCTATGGTTGGCAGGATGGCGGTGTAACTACGGCGAAACCTTGGGCTACCGATTTTGTCGGGGCGATCGGAGTTAAAAGTGAGTTTATTGACTTGCTTAAAACGGCCGGCGAGCAGGGGATTGAGCTATCTTTTGCCACCGATTATGTCAAGATCAATCAAAAACAAGTAGGCTATCATGGCAATGCGGCAAGACATATTAACAACTGGTATTTACAGCGAATACTGCCGGGCGATGTACCATTTACCGAATTCGCTTATGCCCGGCCCGCTAAAAGTGTGAATTGGCTGACCAAGCAGACCGCGGCCCTTAAAAATCTTGATGTTACCAACCATACGATTGAAGGGATTTCCAGGATATTATTAAGTGAGCATGGCCGTCATCCGATGACCGAGCAAGAAACTATTCAATTATATCAAGCAAGTCTGGCCGAGTTATCCCGGGATTTGACCCTGAATCTTAATACCCCTAACCAGTATCTATGGCCCTATACCGATCGATTTTTACAATCTCCGGTCTATCCGACCCAGTTTTTAATTGAGACAGATACCGTCCCCTTTTTACAGTTGGTGCTAAAGGGTACGATGGAAATCTATGGACCATATGCCAACTTCTCTTTCGCCGGAGCGAGAGATATTTTGCGGATGATTGATTACAATATTTATCCGGCTTTTGTCTTGACCAAAGAGGCATCTTATTGGTTATCTACCACCAATTCCCTGCACATGTATTCAAGCGAGTATGAGCAATATCAACAGCTAATCCGTCAGGTCTATCAAGAAGTCAACGGTGCTTTAAGCCAAGTTATTAATACCGACTGGATCAACCGCGAGGTAGTAGCAGCGGGGGTTATTGTTAACAGTTATCAAGATAATACTAAAATAGTTATTAATTATACGGAAGAAAGCTATCAATACAACGGAGGATCGATTGCTCCGCTTTCATATCAAGTGATTAAAGAGGAGGGAAAAGATGAATAAAGGAAAGGCTCAAAAAAGACGTGACAACATCCTGGGTTACACCTTTCTGTTACCCTGGATCCTGGGATTTCTCGCTTTTACGGCCGGGCCCTTTTTCTATACCATCTACTTAAGCTTTCATCAAGTTACCTTAACGGTCCGGGGATGGGAAACGACCTGGAATAACTATGACAATTATCTGTCGGCCTTTTTGAGAAATACCGAGTTTGTTCCGGCCCTGCTCGGTTTTATCGCTTATGAGCTGATCTATGTCCCGGTTATTATCGTCATCGCCTTTATCCTGGCTTTGCTGCTCAATCAACAGATTCGCTTTAGAGCAGGATTTAGATTAATCTACTTCCTACCGGTAATTATTATGTCCGGTTCGGTGATGCAACAGTTAATTGATTCAGGAACTACCACGATCGGTTCGCTAAAAGGCTCATTGATTTACAATATTATCTTCAACTATAACCGATATCTGGCCTGGGTAGTTGAGTATATTTTTGATAACTTTTCCATGGTCCTGTGGTTTACCGGTATTCCGATTATCCTGATTATTAATGGCTTACAGAAAATCAATCCAAGCATATACGAAGCGGCCAAGCTGGATGGGGCTACTCCGTGGCAGGCCCTCTGGAAGATTACTATACCGCTGATTAAAGCGATTGTACTGGTCGCTACCATCTTTACCATTGTGCAGCTCGGGATGTATAATCTAAATCCTGTTTACCAGATGATCCAGGATACGATTTACAACACAACCGGCGGGCTTGGGCTCGCATCTGCCTACGCCTGGGTCTATGCCATTGTGGTCCTGAGCCTGGTTGCCGTCACCTTTGGAATTTTTAGAGAAAGGGAAAGGAGGCGTTAGGATGGAGAAAGTCATCGCAGTCGCTCGACGGCTAAAAAACAAAGTTGTGAGAGCCAGAATGACCGAGGGTTTACTTTATCGTTGGGCCCTTTATCTCATCCTGATCT
>JAKSCG010000011.1 GCA_022360715.1 Halanaerobiales bacterium | reverse complement strand
GCAAATTCCGGATCACCGACTGATTTAATAATATATCCTTCCGGATCAGTCAGGATGATGATAAAACCGGAACCCTTGACCAGACGAAATAAATCCTCCATTACCGGAGTAATCAGGGCAATTAATTGACCATATTGATCCTGGCGTTCTTTCAAATCATTTCCCCGTAAAGGGGCAGGATTAATCCGTTCCGACAGGGGATTTAAGCGATAATGAGTACAACGCTGCCAGGAACGTTTGACTTCCGGTCTTATTTTTTCCGAAATTCTACCGTCATTAATGTAACCCTGCCAGGCTTTCTCTACAAGAGTTAGCTTCTCTTCCCTTTTCATCTTATCGCTCATCTCCCGGTCCAAAGCTAAGACTTTGTCGATATTTTTACTAATTATATTATACCTGATCCTTCCAGCAAAGTAAATATTCTAAATCTGTCCTCCCCTGCCGGCCATTATTGATATAGACGGTGTGATCTGATCCCATTCCGCTCGATCGACTTATATTTTAACCTGCCGCTGAGTCGAGCCCGGTCTGAACCGTCACGATTGTTCTCTTTACCTACTTCCACCCCCGGATCAACGACCGTTACTTCTGCTAAATTGACTCTTTCGATCCCGCTGAACATATACCGATTGAATTTGAGGCAAAGGTCTTTCCGGGCGATCCGTTCGGGGTTGACGATTCTGAGGATATAGCCGTTGCCGTCTTCGGCACATTTAAAGGCACTGAGGGTTAACCGATCATTATTTTTAAATAAGGTCATCATATCAGGCCAAATACCGTCACACTCATACTCAGGATATGAAACGGCGTGCCTAGGACTGACATAATCCTGGGCATAATTATAATAATCCAGCCCGGCACTTACCGGCATAAAACTATATTCAGTTTCAAAATCTCCTAACAGCTGAGCAGCCGGCGTGGGATGAGGGGCTCCGCTTCTTCTCCCCGGACGATATTTCAGGTTCTCATTCCCGATCATCCCGACACTACTCAACAAGGTCAGACGAAGTTTGCTTGTATCCCGGTTGTCAACTTCATACTGGGGCAGACCTTTGTTCATAATGATAAACCCTGTCCCCTGCTGATCAACAACCCCACAGTATTTGTGTTGATGATAGATTGGATAGTAGCGTTCATTCCAATCCGGTCCTTCACTTTCCGTTGTAAGTTCCAGCTCGTTTTCTCTTTCGATCTCTCCAAATTGAAGATCGGCAATATGTTTGGCCAGCTTCTGTCTGGCATCAAATACTACTTGAATTCGATGATTGCGGGCAGTATTATTAATCCTGGTTTTAAAATAAATCTGTCTGGCGATAGAGGTAATTGACATATCAGTCACAATCTCAATGGGAGTAACTTCTTTGCTCCTTTGTTGTGAAGTAGTGGTCAGTGGGACTTCCAGCAAGTATTTAAGTCTGATTACCGCTTTTAGACTTGAGTTGGATATAAGTTGAACCGACTTTAAGCAGTGCTGTGATGTAAAGACTTGATCCTGCTCCGGCGGAGAATAATCATACTCATCCCCTGCATTTCCTCCCTCCTGAAAAATATGCTGTTGATCATAGACAACTGAATTGATTTTATCGGTAATCCGAAGCACGCCACTTTTTAAAACTTCAGCTTTTATATAGTCATTTTCCAGGGTATGGTCCCGGGCCAACAGATTTTTGTCTTCTGGTTTGGTCTTCCCTTCTACGATATAATAGGTTTGATAGCCGAGTCCCTCCGTCTCCGCCACGAAATCAAGGTTAATTTTTTGGTAATAATCATCAGGTAAGGGGGAAAATGATACTACCGTATCTTTTAGATTGATCGTGCTTTTACTATTTATTACATAATCTGTCATCTGGCCGGAACTGTCTGTGATGATAAAATCCGTATTTTTGACATAGAGATCAACATTAACAAGTTGGCGGGTTTTACCCAGCGCAACAGAAAAGACTATAATCGGTTTGCCTTTGGCCTGATCATAATTAATTAAAGCATGGAGCCGGGCAAATCTTTCTTCAATCAGTGTATCGGCAATTTGATTGGCCGACTCAATTCTCATTAGCATTTCAGCATGGACAAGATCCTTACAGCAGGTACAGATCGAATCATGGGCATGATTTTCAACGATATAGCGCCAACCCCGGTTGATAATTTCTTGTTCTTGTTGATTATCGGATAAGGATAGCAGGGCATTAAGGGGCTCAAGCAAGTCTAGATACTTTCGTTCGATCTCAAAATTCTTTCGCTTGATATCAAGACGGGTACCCCCAATGCTGATATGGGTTCGACTGTGTTTTCCTTTCCGAAACTCGCCGGTTAAAACAATCATCTTCGTTTTAAATTTAGCTAGTTCTTTCATATAATCCTCAAGGGAGCTAATTATAAACTGATAATCCTTACCTTTACTCAAATAAAAATCCTGCAGTCTCGTACACAGTTCCGGTAAGAACTCCTTTGCAAAACACTGATCAGACCCATTCATAATCAGAATATCTCCACTGACACTCCTCTCCCCAAGGGTTTTAATATTTTTTTCAATCTCCTCCACACTTTGCGCCAGATTTTCCGATAGAAACATGCCATTTCCGTAACCGTTAGCCATCCATTCGGCCACAACCTCACTACCATCAAGTCCCCGCCAGATAAATTGATTATAAGGTGTATCTTCCAAAGTAAGTCCACGGTAAAAGAGGGCACTATCAATCCCAAATCCCTTCAGTACTGTCGGCATTACGGCAGACTGACCAAAGGAGTCCGGGAGATAACCTACCTGCATTGACTTACCGTACTGTTCGGCTATATTTTTGCTGAGCAGTAAATTTCTAATCAGACTCTCCCCGGAGGGTAAATTCTCGTCAGGCTGGACAAACCAGGGACCGACTATAATTCTTCCCGCAGCAATTAATTCCCTTAATTTGGGCTGATTAAAGGGTTTGATTTCAAGATAATCGAGGAGCAGGCTGGTCTGTCCGTCTAAAATAAAGCAATTAAACCGTTGATCATGAGTAAGAATTTCACATAAATGATCGATAAACTTAATCAGTCTTACCCTGTTCTCCTGATAAGTCTTATGCCATTCCCGGTCCCAGTGAGTGTGTGCTACTATATAAAATTTCTTCATCTAACTTAACCTCCCCCTGTTGCTTAATTGATCAAGATATAAAACCAAGCTGCCTGGAAAAGGGATTTTCTCCAGGCAGACTAACCATATTTAGGCTGGATCGGCTAAAAAAGTTTAACTCATCTCTAATTCAAAATCATCGCTCTCTTCAGCACTCTGGGTTGCTGATACCGGTTTTTTAAGCATGATGATTAAAAAGGTCGAGATCACAACACTTACGGCAATACACAGGGTAAACAACAGGGGCTTATTGGCCGGGGGAATCCCGATAATACCGGAAACACCCGGAGTTGACAGCCCAAAGCCCATCATCATGGCACCACCGATCGCTGCTCCGATCATATTACTGGCAATAATCCGAATCGGATCACGAAAAGCATACTGGAGGGCTGCTTCGGAGATCCCGACCAGGCCGGTGCTAATCGCTGACCAGGCATTTTTTCTTTCTAATTCGGTAAACTTGTCCGGGGCAAAGGTAGCGGCCAGACCAACAGCCAAAGCCGGCACCATTATTCCCGGAAAAACTGCTGCATTAGCCAGAAATCCCAGACCGTCGGGATTGGCCCACACCGCAAAAACAAAAGTTATCGCAATCTTATTCATCGGACCACCCATATCAAAGGCGCACATTGCACTTAAGATCGCCCCGAGCAAAACAGCCGTAGTCGGATTGTTGGTCATCGAAAGGAGACCGTTGATGATGACATCATTAATATAGCCAACTCCAATTCCAATCGGATAGACCATCGCAAAATAGATCAACAGACTAGTAAATAAGGGAATTACCAGTGTTGCGCGCAATGAATCAATTACACTGGGAAATTTAATTTTTTTCATCCACATCACCAGCAACCCGGCAATCAGGCCGGCGACCAGCCCCCCCAGGAAGCCGCTGGCCTTTGTACTCTCCAGGACCGGATTAGCGGCAATCCATCCTCCGATAAATCCCGGGGCAATCCCCGGTTTGCCGGCGATGGCATAGGCCACATAGGCACCAAAAATCGGTGGGATAAAGCCCATCACCGTCCAGGCAAACCCATTCAGGTTTTTAACAACCTCAGAGGTAACACCGAAGTACGATGTTAGAATACCGGTTACTGCGATCGTCAAACCGGCCACGACAATAAACGGCAACATATACGACACACCAGTCATTAGAGCTTTTTTTAATGTTTTCATGTATATTCACCCCAATTAATTAATATTATTGATCAGCCTGGCTCTTCAATTTAGCTTCAATTTTCTCCAGAACTTTGACCGGACTTTTGATCACTGTGTTGATCGGCAAATTGACTTTTGGTTTATTTTTAAACCGATACGACTTAGCAATTTCAACCTCGATCGCTAAAATCACAACATCAGCAGCTTCTACTTCACTTTTGGTAATTTCATTTTCTATGCCCAATGCACCCTGTGCCTCAACTTTGATTTGATGACCTAACTGTTTGGCTGCATCTTCCAGTGCCTTTTTGGCCATATAGGTATGTGCTACCCCGGTCGGACAGGCTGCAACGGCCACAATATTCATCTTTTTTCACCCCCTCATTTTTAATTAATTTTATAATTATTAAACTTTTCTAATTGTTTTAATACCATCTCCGGATCTGTTGCCGTTTTAATCCCTTTAATCCATTCTTGATCCATAATTGCCTGAGCAAGCTCCGCCAAAATTTTCAGATGAACTTTGTTGGCTTTTTGGGCTACAACTACCAGCAAAAAGATTAGATCAGCCCTTTCCTGCTGGTCTGCCCAGGCTAACTCCCAATCATTTCTGATAATTACTATTGTTGTCGCTTTAACCTGTTCAACCTTACAATGGGGAATTGCGATACCACCTTCCATATATGTGGAAAACTCCTTTTCCCTTTCCCAAACCCCAGCAACCACCTTTTGAATATCCGTGATCCTTCCGGCATCATAAAGCTTTTGAGCCGCAAACTCAATTGCCTCTCCTCTGCTATTAAAGGACTTATCTAAAAAAATGAAATTCTTACTGATTATACTAATTTTTATCACTCCTTAATATTGATAAATAAAACTATCGGGATCCTTTTACTTATTGTCGGACAGTAGAGCTAAATTCCTGCAGGAGCTTTGCTACCTGTTCTGCTGAAGGTAGCTTTACCGCAATCTCGGCCATAGCTGCAGCCTGACTATAATCTATTTGACTAATTATTTTTCTTGTTCGCAGCAGTAATGCGGCGTTAACAGAGAACTCTTGCAGCCCTAAACCGAGAAGCAGCGGAATTGCTTCCGGCTCAGCGGCCATCTCTCCGCACAAACCGCAAAGTTTACCGGCCTGGGCACAATAGTCAATCGTTGATTTAATCAGCCTTAATGCGGCCGGGTTAAAATGAGAACATAAACTGCTGGTCTGGGGATTGTGCCGGTCAGCAGCATAAGTATACTGAATCAGGTCGTTGCTGCCGATACTGACAAAATCAATATATTCGAGCAAAATATCAGCCATAATGGCGGCCGAGGGCACTTCGATCATGATTCCAACCGGAATTTTTTGATTGAAATTAATTCGCCGGGAATGGAGTTCTGCCTTAACCCTTGCTAAAAGTTCTTGAGCCTGTAATATTTCCTCTACTGTACTGACCATGGGAAACATAAGCATGGCATTACCGTGGATACTGGCCCGAAGGATTGCCCTTAGCTGGGTTTTAAACAGTTCTTCTTCCAAAAGGGATAAACGAATTCCACGTACCCCCATGAACGGATTAAGTTCTTTTGCCACTGGCAAACAGGCACAGGGTTTGTCCCCGCCAATATCGACAGTCCTAATTATTACCGGCTTATTTGGCATCTTCTCCAATATGGTTTTATAAATCAAATATTGCTCATCTTCCCCGGGGGGTGAGACTCTGTCCAAATAAAGCATCTCCGTACGGAAAAGACCGATCCCTTCCGCCCCTGCTTTAATTACGGCCGGGAGCAACTTGGGGTTAATTAGATTGGCAAATAATGATATTTTATTATTATCCCTGGTAATAGTAGGTTGTTCGGCCCAGGACAGCTCAAGCTGATCTAGCTTATTTTGTTTGATCATTTCAGTCGTAAAATCCTTTATTTGCCGTTCGGAAAGCCCATACTCCACAAATCCGGCTTGGCCATCAATAAAAACCAATTCTCCTTCCTGAACAGCCGAAAAATCTTCACAGCCCATGACGGTAGGAATTCCCATACTCCGCACCAAAATAGCGGAGTGTGATGTGCTGCTACCGCTGTTAGTAACAACTCCTTTAATATATCGACGATCAAGATTAATTGCCACCGAAGGCATCAGCTCCTCGGCAAACAAGACAGCTGCATAATCTATCTCTTTGACCTCGCTATAATCCAGTTCGCTTAACTTGTACATAAGCCTGGTAGCAACATCCTTCAGGTCATTGCTCCGTTCTCTAAAATACGGATTTTCTATTTTGGCAAAATTATTTAACTGTTCATCCAGAGCCAGTCGCACGGAATAAACGGCACCATAACCTGATTCGATCAATGAACAGATTCGATCAATAAAGGTATAGTCATTTAAAATCTCATGGTGGAGCTCCATCATCTCCGCCTGCTCTTTTTTGCCTGAACTGAATAATTCCTCAGCACTACAGTTGTATTGATTACTCAAGCTGGTGACAGAATTTCTAAAATGCTGTACTTGATCGCTAATTTCATCGTCGGCAATTAACTGCTTAGTCCCAGCTATCTCTTCAGTTTTAATAAATACCACTTTACCGAGAGCTTGACCCGGTGATACTGCTATCCCTTTAATCCGCATCTTTATTCATCCAACTCCTTAACAAATCTCTCTATCTCCTGGACACATCGTTCTTCATCAACACCTTCTGCGCTCACTTTGATCAGTGAGCCCGACTCAATACAGCCACTGATGATGCTTAACACACTTTTAGCAATTAATTTTTTCCCGTTGAACTCAATGATCACATGGCTGGCAAAACTTTTGGCCAGTTTGGCCAGTTCAGAGGCTGGTCTGGCATGTAGACCCGCTGGATTATTAACCAATACTTCTACACTGGTCATAACAAAACCCCTATCATATATAATTTTTACTATAATTTATTTCATTGAGCATGCTGACAATCTCGATTACCGAACTGCCTTTACGTAATACTTCCACTTTCCTGTCATCGTTCAATATCTGGGCAAACTGACTAAGCGCCACCAGATGGGATTTATTATTAATTGACGACATGGCAAAGACTATATCAATATCTTTGCCCTCAATAAACTGCACCGGCTCCTGAAGCCGGACCATTGACAAACCAACCTGATGAGACAGTTCATAATTCCGGGCATGGGCCAGAACTATCCCCGGGCTGATCAAAGCCGGGGAACCTATTTCTTTGAGATCTTTCAACATGTTTTCAACATACCCGGCGGCGATATACCCGTTTTTCAATAAAACCTCACCGGCTGATCGTACTGCCTCTTCCCAATCAGCGGCATCATAGTCAATTATTATATTATCAGGGTCCAGTACTGTTTTCAGGTCGGGCATCTCCTGGGAATGATAACCAATAAAACTTGTAAATCCAAGGATTGAATGGATATCCCTGATCAGTCTTTTTTTATCAATAATTTCACACGATTTCTCGATAATATTGTATATTTTCTCGACAAGACTGGTGTCAATCACTTTGCTTGGTAGGTATCCCTTTAAAATATTGATATCCTGTACCGTCAGCAACGGACTGACTTTAATCGTCTGAACATCCAGCTCATTAATAGTGATCGTACTGACCACATAATCGATCTGGTGACGGGCCAGCATTTGATGAATATTACGGTAGCCACATGCCCCGATAATATTAACATCAAAAAGGGTTGTAATCCGGTTAGAAAGCATCTTTAACATCGTACCACCCTCACTGCATACGATCAGGATATTGGAACGAGGATTGGCCTGTTGATTTTTACGTTCTAATGAGTCAAAAAAATGCACGGCAATGCTGCCAACCTCGTCATCGGAAACATCCCGGTCAAGTATTCGGACCAGTTGCGATAGCGATTTTTTAATGATCCCATAAAATTCAATATTATAGTCCTTTATTTGTGAGAGCAATGAGTTTTTTAAGGGCAGTCCCATCCCGGATTTTAAGATAATCGTTAACAATTCATCAGAGAGCCCGTTTAGCAAAATATTATCGTTATAAAAATCTATCTCTGCTTCCCGGGAAACATTTTCGGCGATGTAACAGGCCAGTATTTGTATTTCGGCCCAATTAATTTTATCATTTACTTTGAGCGTGACATTAACCGCAAACTCCAGGGCCTGGCAGATATAATCTTTTTCCTGAGCACTAATTTCAAGATTAAAATAATCCCGGTAGAGCATCGCTATCTGGTCGGCGATCGATGATAATAAGTGATCATAATCCCTTGGGGCGGTGGAGGTGCGAATCTCTTTTCCCTTTTTTATTCTTTTGATTTGCATGGCCAGATTTCCGGCCAGGTTAATATAATTAAGATCCGGTAAAGGCCGATTGATCGATTTTGATACAATCTCCAGGGAGCTGTTCAGGACCGACATATCAATATCCTCAAATAATAACAAATAAACCCTGTTTACTTTGAGCGGTTCTTGCTCATTCAACATATTCAAGACTTCAACACTACTCTCTTTATCCATTGCCGATATAAACAGATTAACGACAGTCATTCTGAGTTTGGCTTCTTCACCAACCAGTTTGCTGCCATGCAAATTAGCTGTTATCCCAACCTGTTCATTACATATTAATGCTTTAAGTCTTTCCACATCTTTGGCCACTGTACTTTTGGAAACCATTAACCGGTTGGCTTGTTGGTCCAGTTTTAAATAATCGTCAGCCAGACAGAATTGATACAGTATTTCCAGGATACGTTCGTCTGGTGTTAAATTAATCAGTGAAATTCTCTGATTCTCCAACAGTTCAAAGACTTTTTCGCGTTCTACCCGGTCAGCCGGATAGGATACCCCATAATTGGCTTTCCGGGAAAGTGACGAAAAATTGTTGGCTCTAAGGAAATAATCAATTTCATTTAAGTCATTTCTGACCGTACGCACTGAAATATTAAAAGCTTCGGCCAGGTAGTGCGTCTTGATGCCCTCACTTGCTTTCAGGATTTTAATCAATATCTTTCTACACCGGTTATTTAGCATTAAATTTCACCTTTCACTTTCTTGACAAGATAATCATATCAAGACAGGCAAGTTGAGTAAATAGTAACTTTATTCCGATAAAATCCGGCAAAAAAAACTCCATAACCGAAGAGTTACGGAGATAGTCCCTTAAAAACGTACTATTTCACCCTGTTTTTATATTTTTCAACCTCCTTTTTCAGCGCAACCCGTGTTGCCTGGTCATCAAGCATATCCCAGGCTTGCTCCATTAGTCCCTTTACGGATGCAAATCCATCATTTAATACCTGAAGATAGTCGGGGAGGATATTCTCGGTTAAATCAATTAAAAAATCATTGAGTTTATTAAGGTAGCGCAAACCAAAATCCAGTTTCTCCAATTCGTATTGATCAAGGGAAAGATCGCGCAGGGCGGCAACCGTCTTTACCCGGCTTAACCTGTTCAATGGTAAATTAACTAAGCCCTCCTTTTTCTTCCTTAAAATCTCCTGATCAAGAACGGGATAATCATCCCTGATTTGTTCCAGGAGCAGTTCCGCCCTTTTGACATCTTTGATTAAACCAGTTACCCGCTTCCTGTATTGCCAAAAAGTGCGGTAAGGATTATGAGCAAGGTGTAAAAGCTCCGGTTTAAGTCCTAAAACCAGGAATATATCTTTTAACTCCGACCGGAAAAAATCGTCTTCCAGAATGATATAGGCTATTTCCCTCATATTTTCCAAACCGGAAGAAAACAAACTCATCCTGGTTAAAAAATAATATTCCAGTTCGGCCACACCAATTTTCAGGCCATCCTGCTGGCGCAAACTAATCCGCCCCAGATAGGTTAAGACCACCAACAGCATATAAATTAATTGCTGATTTAAGCCATAAGGCTCTGCTTTGAATAAAGATAACACCTCAGCAACTTCAACTTTATGCCCGGCAGTCTGCTGCAAAAGGCTAATCAGTGGCTTGACAAAAGGAGAAGCACTGGCATCAAGATAGTATTCCTGATCTAGCAGCATCAGAGCTGTTAATAACTGCCGGCTTTCACCATCATTTATTACCTCTTCACTCAGTAAGCTTTTAATCGCATTTTCGACTACTTTTTTGATATTATCAGGACTCAGTGGAAAAGACAGAGCAGGATAACCGGGTAACTGCTGATGAAAGGATTGATTAAATACTTTTGTCTTTATTTTTAAGTATAATCGGTCCGGACTGATTAAATCATCGTTCAACCAAGATGCTAGTTTTCTTTTTTCTCCCTGGTAGAAAATATCCGCCTGGGGGAAAACCGTTAACAGTTCGGCTTTAATCGCTTCTTTTAGTTCTTTTATTTTAGTTTTAATATACCGGTCGGGATAATTACGACGATCAACCAGTCCTTGACAGACTACTAACTTACGGATTAACCCGGCCAATTGCTCGCCATAGTTTAGTCTTAATAATGCGGTCTTATCTCCCGGCGGGGCTTTAAAATACTCGGCCAGGGGGTTAAAGACCAGCATGTATTCTCCGCTTGCTTTGGTCCACTCCTTAAATACGATCAAACCATCCTGAAAGGAATTGCGTTCCGGCCAGGGGAAGTAATCGCTAAAGACATTTTCCGCCAGCTCTTTCTCTTTGTCCAGGTCAAAAAGCTCCTGTAATATTTTAAACAAGCCTTCCTCTTCTTTATTCCGGGAGAGGTTACTAGCTTTATCGCCAATTATTTGCTCATAATCGATCCGATGCACTAAATCGAGAGTAAAACAGTCTTTGCCGAGCAAATCAATAAATTGATTCCCGGTTGTTGCTCTTAATTTCAATAAAATCCCCTTAGCATCTTCCAGTGCCGGGGAAGTTAAGTTTAAACCCCCGATTAGTTCCGGTAAACTAAGCCGGTCATACTCTCCGGCCGATACCTTGCAAAAAGCCAGTCCCTTAATCATTTTTTCTCCATCTTCCCGCTCTTGTTTCGGTAGAAAGACCAGCTTGGGAATAAGGTGGCTGACAACCGACCGGACCTGCTTAATCAGTCCTTCTTTTTCCGGAAAATCAACTGTCTCAATTTGATCATATAATAAGTCCCAGGTAAGCTTATCGCTGATTATTACCACCCCTATCCATATTATAGCACGCCTATGATCAAAACAAAACCCCCGGAAAGGGGGTCTTCTCAGTTGTCCTTTAAGTGGGGCATTGCTGAGCGCTAACTACTATAGACCCTGGCTTCATAAGGTAGTAAACATATTGTATCTATTTTTACACAGCTCTTTGGCAATGAATAGTTGCCGAAAAGGGGTTTAAAACCGGCTAAAGGAATCGCCAGCTCAGGGCTTACGCTGACTTCCTCACCGGAAAAATTTAAGACCACCAGGATCAACTGGGCCTGATATTTTCGCAGATAGCAATATACCCGTGTATCTTCTTCCAGCAGCGGGATATAATCACCATAGATCAGCGGCCAATTATTTTTACGGAAACTGATTAATTGTTGATAATAATGAAGGATGGAATCAGCTTTCGCGCGGGCAGCCCTGACATTAATTTCCCGGTAATTAGGATTTACCCCTAACCAGGGAGTTCCGGTAGTAAAACCGGCATTGGCCGTATCATCCCATTGCATCGGTGTTCTACTATTATCCCTACTTAGTGGTTGTAATTTTTTAAAAACCTCAGCCGGTTTGCTCCCTCGGCCGACCTCCTCTTTATATTGGTTCAGCATCCTGATATCATTATAGTCTTCAATTGCTTGAAAAGCTACATTGGTCATGCCAATTTCTTCCCCCTGATAGATAAAAGGGGTACCGGGCAAGGTCAATAACATGGTTGCCAGTAATTTAGCAGATTGCTGATGATATTCACGATCATCCCCATACTTGGAAACCGGTCTGGGCTGGTCATGATTAGCCAGATATTGACTAAGCCACCCTTGATTATTGATTAATGAATACCATTTCTGTTGAATATGTTTAAATTTAAGTAAATTTTCTCCGGAAAGATCCGGCAGAGCCACATGCTCAAAGTGGAAGATCATATTTAATTCTTCTCGCTCCTTGCGAACATAGAGGCTACCTATCTCGGGGTTGACAAAAGGGGTCTCACCAATTGTCATAATATCATACTTGCTCAGTAATTCCTGATTCATCTCTCGTAAAATTTGATGGGTCAGGGGTTGATTAGCCCAGCGTTCAGAACTACCGGGTCGCACCGAATCATGGAGACCTTCGGCCTTACCGATCAGATTAATCACATCCATGCGAAAACCATCAATCCCTTTATCCAGCCACCATTTTATTATTGCAAATATCTCCTCTTTGACCCGGGGATTCCGCCAGTTCAAATCCGGTTGTTTTTTGGAAAAAAGGTGTAAATAATATTCGCCGGTCTTTTGGTCCCATTCCCAGGCTGAACCGGAAAAACGGGATAGCCAGTTATTTGGTTCTTTCCCATTGATCGGAGGACGCCAGATATAATAATCCCTTTTCGGGTTGTCACCGGAAGAACGGGATTCGATAAACCAGGGATGTTCATCAGAAGTGTGATTAATAACCAGGTCCATTATTATCCTTAAGCCCCGTTGATGTGCTTTGGTTAAAAGCCGATCAAAGTCCTCCATTGTTCCGAATTCATCCATGATCGCCTGATAATCGGCAATATCATAACCATTATCATCATTAGGCGACTTGTAGATCGGGCTTAACCAAAGCACATCAATTCCCAGTTCGGTCAAATAATCCAGTTTCTCAATAATACCCTGCAAATCGCCGATCCCATCCCCATTACTATCCTTAAAACTCCGTGGATAGATCTGATAGACAACTACTTCTTTCCACCATTTTTTGTTCATTTCCATCCTCCTTTAATCTTGTCCTTTAATTTTATCCTTTAACAGCCCCGGCCGTCAATCCTTCAATAATCCTGCGCTGAAAAATAAAGACTAACACCACGATCGGAATTGTCACAACTACTGCTGCGGCCATAATCTCGCCATAGGGGATCTGCTGAGAGACAATACCATTAAAAAGGGCGATGGCCACCGGGATTGTTCGGGCCGTCGGTTCAATTGATGTAAAGGTCAGCGCAAACAAATATTCATTCCAGGCGGCAATAAATGATAATAAACCGGTTGTGACCAGAGCCGGGGCAGTTAACGGTAGCAGGATCAAATAAAAAGTCTGGAGGGGAGTTGCTCCATCAACCTGAGCCGATTGCATCAATTCAATCGGTAGTCCCCGGAAGAAAGCAGTCATCACCCAGGTTGTAAAAGGCAGGGTAAAGATCATATACGAAAGAATCATACTGGGCAGGGCATGGAAGTTTAATTTGGTAATTACGGTATATAAACCGGCTAAAACAGTAACCTGCGGAAACATAGTCATCGCCAGGATCAAATACAGAATCTGCCTTTTCCCCAAAAACTTCAGTTTCCCCAGGGCAAAGGCGGCAAAAGAACCGATTATTAAAGCCAGTAAGGTTGTACTTACCGCAACCAGACTACTATTAGTAATTGCCCGGAGAAACTGCCGGTTCTGAATAATCGCCCGATAGTTTTCCCAGGTAATTTTAACCTCCCCGGTCTTATGATCACGGGGGACGATTGTTGTGGGAATCATCTGTAATTGAGCTTCCGATTTAAGGGAAGTATTAACGGCCCAATAAAAGGGAAAAAGGAGGTAAACGACAATTAGTATGACTAACCCCCCGAATAATAGTTTTTCTAATAAACCCTTCATTTCATTCTCCTTCCGCACGCAACAGCCTGATATAAAACAAGGCCAACGCAACAATAATAATAAAAATAATCACCCCGATCGCCGAAGCAAGCCCCATCGACCGATTACCGATTAGTTGATAGTAGTTATAACTGGCCATCGAATAACGTTTCTGGCCGACTAAAACCTGGAACAGGCCGAACACCCTTAAGGAATCCATTGTGCGAAAAACTAAAGCTACTGCCAGCGAGGGTTTTAACAGCGGGAAGGTAATCGAAAAAAACTGTTTGATTTTATTAGCCCCGTCGACTTTAGCTGCCTGATATAGTGGGTCGGGAATTAACTGTAATCCTGCCAGGATCAATAAAGCCATAAAGGGAGTCGTTTTCCAAACATCTACCATTACTAACGACGGAAGCTGCCAGTTCGCAAAATTTAAAAAGGCCAGCTGGCCGTCTCCCCACCCCGTCTGATCCAGCAACATATTT
>JAKSCG010000194.1 GCA_022360715.1 Halanaerobiales bacterium | reverse complement strand
TGAAAACCACTGAAAGTATTGAAAATATTGTTCACGATAATTTGCCTTTCCCAGTAAAACTTAAAAAAATCATTTTATTAAAAAAAGGTATGACTGTTTTGACAAATAACCAGTTTATTGAAGCTACCATAGCACCAGACGGTGAGCTTGGCGGAGTTGTTACACCGGAATTATTAAAAAGAATAGCCGCGATAATGCAAGAGTTTATTCAACAGGGGAAAAATGAAGGGTTTATTCATCCTGATTTAACGAATGAAACAGTTAATAATTATTTTAAGTTAGTGAGAGCTGGTTTAAAACAACTCCAGAATAATCGAGATCCTTTACTTTATGATCAGGAAAAATTAGGTGATCTAATTACTATTTATATTAATGGGTTAAAGTATGGAACTGAACAAAAACTTTTATAAAATAAATGACCATATTTATCTTAGGTTTATAAAACCTCGCGAAAGCCGATTATTTAGAGAACTATTGGATGTAACTGTAGCAGAAACCAAAAAGATTATGTACACTTATCTACTCGAATGAAGGGGTAAAGCAACGACTGTAGAAGAATATTAAGAGGCTTATATTTTATACTTTTAAACTGATATGTAACGAAAAAGAGGAGGTAACCGGCATGAAAAAGAAATATATTTTGATTTTATTTTTGGTATTCATTGGAGTTTACTCCGGGATAAAAACTATCCAATCAAACCTGGAGAGATTACAAGATTTGGAAATAGCAAATGTTGATCTTACAGAGGTAGTTGACGGAACCTATACAGGCAGTTTTAAGGTTTTTCCAATAATAGCTGAAGTTAAAGTAACAGTAAAAAACCATCAGATCACAGGAGTAGAATTGTTAAAACATCAAAGTGGTCAGGGTGCTCCAGCTGATAAAATTCTAGACCAAATTGTCGAAGCGCAAACTTTGAAGGTAGATGTAATATCCGGTGCTACTTATAGCAGTAAGATAATCTTGAAAGCAGTAGAGAATTCACTTAATAATGCTATTGAATAATTAATGCCGTTCATTTTAAAGGTTCGCAGAGATAACCGAATAATACATGTATTACTATCTATATTGTTGTTAATTGAGTCGGTAAAATTTCTGCTTTTTGGAGGTGATATAATGAAGCCTAAATTAGAGTCAGCTTATATATGTGTAGAGGATATGGAGAGGGCTGTGGGTTTTTATCAATGGTTTTTAGGTAGAAGAGGTGTTAAAAAGGGTGATAGTTTATATATGTTTGATCTAGATCGATTTAGATTATTCCTTTTTGACCATGCTAAAGAAAATGAAACTGTTAAATATGGAGATAATTGTTTGTTGAGTTTTGAAGTAGAGGATGCAAAAACCCTGGAAGAGAAGCTGGTAAGGCGTGGACAAAAAATAGTTTTCCCACTAAAAAAGATTTTAAATAATATCGTTTTTGAATTTGAAGATACAGAAGGGAATCATATCGAAATTTACTCGAAGATAGAATAACTTTTAGAAGATAATAGGGAGATAGAAAATGAAAACAAAAGAAGTGAAAGATATAATTTCGGAGATACCTTTACTTAATAATTGTAAGGTATTTCACAAGGTGGATAAAGGTTGGTCGAAAGATAATAAATTTTATCTGGAAAGTGGAGATGGAGAAAAATACTTGCTTAGAATTAATGGCATAGATTATTATGATGTCAAAGAGAAAGAATTCATGATTATGAAAAAGATATCTGGATTAGATTTAAATATGTCTGAACCCATTGATTTTGGGATATGCAGTAATGGCCAGAATGTATTTATGTTATTATCCTGGATTGAGGGAACAGCATTAGATGAAATAATAACAACATTGACTGAAGAAGACCAATATGATCTGGGAGTTAAAGCAGGAAGTATTCTTAAAAAGTTTCATTCTATTCCGGCACCTACCGAACAGGAAGAGTGGGAACAGCGGATGTTAAAGAAGTTTAATTATCATTTAGAAAAATACCAATTATGTGGTATTAAAGTGCCGAAGGATGAACTGGCCCTGGAGCACATAAAAAAGAATTTATATCTATTAAAAAACCGACCTCAGACATTTCAACATGGTGACTTTCATGTCGGTAATCTTATCTTGACTACAGATCATAAACTGGGTGTTATTGATTTTAATAGATGGGATTATGGTGATCCATATGAGGATTTTTATAAAATGATGCTATTTAGCAGAGAGCTGAGTATCCCATTTGCCAAAGGACAAATTAATGGTTATTTTGGCGATAAGATACCGGAAGACTTTTTTAAGTTATTATCGCTATATCTGGCTGATGTAATTTTGTATTCTGTTGTTTGGGCCATTCCCTTTGGAGAAGATGATGTCAATATTATGCTGAAACTGGCAGAAATGATCTTTGCTGATTATGATTGCTTTAAGACAGAAGTTCCCAGATGGTTAGCTATTTATTGATCACTGCCTCCTTTTTATAGAAAACTAAAAGGGTTTCACTTTATTCAACCAACCCATTTGTCTCCAATATTTTTTATCAAAATTATCATCTTCATAACCTGAAAGCAGACGTTTCATCATTAAAAATAAAATTTTTGTGTATATTCTGCAAGGTATTTTATCCCCATTTTTAACTGTATTAAAAAATTTAACAGCTTTTTTATTCAGGGTTTTTTCTATTCTTCTTTTTTTCTTTAAACTTACTTCCTCCCAGCTTACAGCATAGACAGCAAAGCCATAACTGAAAATTCTTTTTAC
Organism: Halanaerobiales bacterium; assembly: GCA_022360715.1. GTDB lineage: Bacteria > Bacillota > Halanaerobiia > Halanaerobiales > DTU029 > JAKSCG01. Next base: position 7,838 of record JAKSCG010000194.1, on the reverse strand, counting down.
TCCCATAAAATTTAAGGCATTTTTCATAGTTTTATTTGTAAATTTTGTACCTGCTCCAACAGTTGTAGAGATAATCATTCCAATTTTAGAGAACATTTCTTTATGTGGTCGGTGTGGCATCCACAAATAACATAGATGATCGATAAATGCTTTCATAGCACCTGATACATTAAATCCATAAACCGGAGATGTCAAGATAACTGCATGAGAATTTATAATTGCCTTAACCATAGGTTTTACACTACTATAGTGGGGACAGTTTTTGTTCGCCTTTTAAAAAACAATTAAAACAACCCACGCAAAAATAAGGAAGATCTCGTGGTAAAAAAAATTCAATAAATTCTATAGCACCACATTCTTGCATTTTTTTCTTGATAATTTTCACGCAATTATATGTGCTTCCTTTTCGTTGATTACCATAAACAATGACAATTTTCATAAGATTGTACCTTTCTTTTTTGGGATCAAGCAATGCCTCTCACCCACCAATACAAGGCAACTACAACTTTTGCATCAATTAACAAATTATTTCATTTCAATTGTTTTTATGACAAAAGATTCATTATCAATAGCAAACTCTATTAAAGAATTATCAACAGCGGATTTTAAAGTTTCTTTGACTTCATAGTTTATGCTGGTCAGTACGGGAATATGATCAGCTGTTTCGATTGCTTTGAAGACAACCGTGCTAACTGTATCAGCTTCATTTGTAGCTTTGATGGGGGAAATACCTATCAGTTCTACCTGTATTTGATCATTGTCAACAGACGAACTTCCTATAATATTATACATTGTGACTACAGATGGTGTTATGGTATGGTTAGTTTGGCTGTTGATCGCAAACACTACCCCGGTTGATACTGTGGCGATGAATATTAGCAAAAAAAGAGCAATTCCTATTTTTTTCTTTCGTCGATCCATGATGGCAAAAATTCTGTTCCGGATACTCTGTTTTCCTTCATAAAAATTTGTTGATAATGCTGTTGTATATTTTGGCTGTTGTTTAATTGTCCGAATTATGGTTTCCCCATATACCTGTCTTCCTCGTAAATCTATGTTTTCTAAAACCGCTTCATCACACGCTACTTCACATTGTCTGTTTACGGCCATAGCAATCAAATAGATAACAGGATTAAACCAATGGAGAGTAGTTGCTGTAATCAACAATGCTTTGAACCACAGATCTTTCCTTTTAAAATGAGTTAATTCATGCTTAAGAATAAGCGCTGTTTCTCTAACAGTATACTCAATGGTAGGTAGTAAAATTTTGGGTTTGTTAAATCCGATTATCATCGGACTTGTAATACATACACAGAGCTTTAATTCAATCGGTGATGTTATACCCATATCTACTTTCAGTTGCTGAAAAGTTTCCAGCAAAGTTGGATCATGAATTTTCTCACTCCACCTACTTACTGTTTTTAGAAAATTTCTATGTCGTAAAAAGTGGTAAATAATGCTCAAGATAACCCCGGCCAACCAAATATAACTAATAATTTGATACCAACCGTGATTAAAATTCTTGGTATTTCGATCTGGCATAATCTGATTTGGATTACTGGTTACTCCGATGTCGTTGGTGATGTCATGGGAAATAGTAGGTTTTACATGAATGAAAGCGGTATCAAATTGCGGTCGATAAGGGATAATTAGGCCAATAATAATTATTAACCAGGCATAATAACACCATTTGGCTTTATACCTCTTAGAAAGGACAGGGGTGAGGGCAATTAATAATAGTGCAAGTACTGACATGGTGATTGAGCAAGTTACTAAGGTGAAGATAAAACCGGCCATATCATTCACCCTGTTTTTTTAACCATTTTGCCAATTCATCAAGATCGCTATCATCAATTTTTTTTCCGGCGGACAAAGTGTCAACAAGACTAACAAAAGAGTTTTCGTGAAATCTTTCGATGAAATTACTCGTTTCGAATTTGAGATATTCCGCTTTAGTTACAAGAGGGAAATAAAGTCGTTCTTTACCCTTTTTTTCTGTTCTTAAAAAATCGCGTTTTACCAGTCTCAATAACAGAGAAATTAAGGTCTGGGGTTTCCACTGTTTTTCTTTTCCCAACTGTTGCATCAGCAAACTGGTAGTAATCGGCGGTTCATTTTTCCAAATTACTTTCATGATTTCAAACTCGGCATCAGGGAGTTTTTTTATTAGCTCCATAATATCATCTCCATTTATGTATGCAATTGAATAATTCGGGTTAATTCTTCGGTGCATTTTCTGCAATTGCCTATATTAAAATAATACCTTTATTTCAGTTTAATGTCAAGTCTATTATCTACCAGAATGACATTATCACAGATTAACTTCAAGATTTATTTTAAACCTCTTGACAGCCATATAAGACAAATGTATAATATTAATTAGGCAACTGTAGAAAATAAAAAAGAGAGTTATTGTTGAGAGGGAGCCTATGAGTTTGTAGAAAAGATGGAAGAGATTGAGGATTTAAGTTTTACTCATGCCAAAACTTTAGAGGAGTTCACAGATACCCAAGATGAGAACGAGAGATTGCAGAAACAATATAGAGCGGGTTTCATCGCCAAAAATGATTTTTTAGCTATCCAGATTATCTTAAGAGAAAAAGAGAAAGCTGTGGTAAGAGCTCAGTGGGCTCTGTTAAAGGCAAAATTAGATCTGAGTAAGTTGCTGTCATTAGATCTATTAAGGAGGAATCAAGGATGAAATTATGTGATATTATCTTCTGGGCCATCCGGCAAATTAAAACTCGGCTGATCGAATCATTGCTGATCGTTTTAGGGATTGGCCTGGGAATTGCGGTTGTCTGTAGTGTATTGGGATTATATAATACTTTTCAGCAGGTTTCTGCTGAAGCTGAGCAGTTGTATCGACAGTTTAGTGTACGCTCGATCGAAGATGCTTACAATTTGGAGAGAGACCGAGCCTTAACTCTGCTGGGAGAGTTTGGGGAACAAGGAGAAAAGCTAAAACTAGCGGATTATTTTAGATTTAAAGAAGCTGACATAGAAGGAACTGATTATATTTGGAGTATAGAGAAGATAAGAGATGAGCAGCATGCCTATATGGCTACACCGGATGTTTTTCCCATGGCAAAACTGGAGATAATCAGTGGTGACATTTTTCGGGATTGGGAGCTCTTAAATCAATCCCAGGTGGTTGTTCTCGGGAAGAAGATGGCGGAAAAAAGATTTCCAGATGAAGATCCCATCGGTAAACAGCTCCAACTCAATGCAGGCAAATTTACCGTAATCGGAGTCGTCCAAACTCAGTTAGATGTGGAAAAAACCCCATATGTTATAGGTATTGGTGCAACTGAAGATCTGGATTACCATTTATATCTTCCTTTTTTTAAAGATGAGTTCTTTGAATTAAATCTTCTCGCTGCTGAAGATGTGAAGATCACAGATTACTATGCCCGTTTAAAAGATTATGTTAGCCGACACTATAAAAATGATTTATCAGTTATGGGTAATCTCATGTATTATCAAGAAAACCAAAAAGGTAGTTTTGCTACAGTTAAAACGATCGCTATCTTGGCAATTATTGTCTTACTGATTGCTGTGATCAATATCTTAAACCTGATGTTAGCACGAGTCTTTAGGCGATATAAACATATCGGTATTTCAGTTGCTGTTGGTGCTAGTAAACGAGATATTTTTCGTTTGTTTATCTGGGAAGCGATTATGCTGGGTATTTTGGGAAGTATTATCGGGATTTTATTCTCAATCGGAGCAACTTATCTGATGAAAGCTTTGATTAATCAACCAGTACAGCTCTCTATGTTAAATAGTTTGATCGGGATAGGTGTAGCTTTTGTCACTAGCTTACTTTTTGGCTTTTACCCAGCTAGCCAGGCAGCAAAGATTGATCCTGTTGATGCCTTACGAGTGGATTAAAGGGAGGTAGAGAAGATGATACATGGTTTTAAATTTGCTTTTAAGATGATTAAAAAACGTCCCTTACGGATGTCTTTGACACTTTTACAAGTTGCTGCTGGGGTAGCTTCGATTATCATTGTCCTGAGTTTGGTCTTTGCCATTATCGGTGACAAGACCGAAGAAAGTCCGAAATTGACGATCGAAGCTGGTGTAGATGTGGTCAAAGATAATTATGTGTACATGACCAGGACTAATATTTTTACTGATGAGCTGGTTAGCATATTTCAAAATGAGGTTAGTTATCTGGAGTATTTGACAGTTTATGATTCCAGGCACAAAGGGATGATTGAATATGATAATTTGGCTTATTTATATCAACGATTGTTAGGAGTTAGCCCTATATATCGTGAGATGATCGATTTAGAGATGATTGAGGGAGATTTTTTCACCCAAGCTGATATTGATGGGCAGAATAAGGTTTTAGTAATCTCCCAAGAAGCTAATAAACAGCTCTTTGGCTCGGAGAGTGGTATTGGTCGGACGATTCGTCATTCTTTGCGAGCACATAAGAGCGAGGGGATTGAAGAATGGAAAATAATTGGCATCTATTCTCGAAAAAACCAGCCCAGTGACTCTAGAGGATTCCCCCACTTTATTGTGCCCTATAGTCAATTAAGAGGTGGCCCGTATCAGGCTTTAATGGTGACGATAAAACCGGGGAAGCTGGCTGAAGCCAAGCGGGAGCTCGAGATGATCTTTAAACATCAATTTCTTGAACAAATCAGAGACAAGCTAAATGATCTTCCAGAGATGCCAGGTCTCCTTTTTTCAGAAGCTGGTATTGCGAATCCAGCAGAGACCAGGAAGACAATTGGTAAGAGTTATGGTTTCTTATTCGGCGCCTTTGCTTTGGTGGCTGTCGTTGTCAGTTCCATCGGTATCCTCAGTATGATGTTAGTTAGTATCGCTGAACGTACTAGGGAAGTGGGATTAAGACGCAGTCTGGGAGCTTCCAGATTACAGATCTTAGGTCAGCTCTTAGCTGAGTCGGTGATGTTAACTTTTTTCGGAGGGGTATTGGGTATTGGCTTATCTTTTATCTTAGTTAAACCGATCACCAATGACTTTATTTCCAATAATTCTCTTATCCGCAATTTAGGTATAGAAGCTCAAATATCTTTCTATCCAATATTGATCTCTTTAGGTAGTATGATACTTATTGGATTACTCGCGGGACTGTATCCCGGATTTCAAGCTGCCCAGATTTTGCCTGTAGAGGCGATTCGGGAAAATTGAACAAATATCTATTGGTGGTGATCAGATGTTGTGCTCAAATATTAAGCACAAGTTAACTACACGACATTATCACAAGTTAACTACACCAGGTTTCTTCAAACCCTTGACATTCAACCCATACAAATATATAATACTAGATAGACAATTGTCGAAAAAAGAAGAGTTACTAATTTGGGGGAGTAGGTGATGAAAAAGATCATTAAATGGGTATTTATACTGATTTTTCTGTTGACAGGTTTTGTGAGCGCTAGTGATGTTGAATATGTTGAGGAAATGGGTTTATTAGAGTGTTTAGAGTTTGCTTTAGAAAACCATGCTGATCTGGAATTAGCCCGTTTTGCAATTTCAGAGGCAGAATTTGCTTTAGAAAAACTAGAGATGGATGATCCCCGGAAAGTAGCAGCTAAAGACCTTTTAGCTAAAAAACAGGACCTGGCCAAGGCTAAGGAAACCTTAGTAGAGACTGGCATGAATCTGGCTTTACAGGTAGAGACCAAATATTATCAAGTTTTAAAAACGATTGCTACCATTAATAATAAAAAAGACTCGCGCGAGTGGGCCGAAAAACAATTAGCCATAGCTGAGGTTAAATATACTAACGGGTTGATCTCTAAAAAAGAACATACAGCTATTGCCAAGAGAGTAATGGAGACCGAAAGAGAGTATGCTGACGCTCGGTTTAATCTGGAAACGGTCAGAATGGAGATGAATTTAGCCTTAGGTCGTGACCTCGCTCAATTCTTTCAGTTAAAAGATCAAGAATTTCCTTATCAGTCCGTGGAGATAAATCTTACTGAAGCTACTCAATATGCTGTAAAGCATGGGAAAAATGTTCAGAAAGCCAGAGAAAATTTAACTGAAGCCCAGGAAAACTTGAAATTTAAGATTGCGAGTGAATCGGCACAAATAGAGATAATAAAATTTAAACAAAAACTAAAAGCAGCGGAGATCAAACTAAAGCAAATCGAAGCTGAGACGATAATTGAGCTCAGAAATGCTTACATCGGGTTTCGTTCTGCCGAAGATATGATCAGAGATGCTGAAAATACTTATGTTCAGGCTAGTGAAGAATTGGAAGTATTAAGTGTCAAATATGAAGCAGGAATGGTTTCCTTAATTGAATTAATGGAAGGTCAGCGGGAACTGTCTGCTGCTGAGGTCAAATTAATTCAGACCATCTATGATTATAATCTGGCTAAAGCTGCATTTAATCAGTCAAGTGGTAAAGGTTATTCTCTTTATCAACAGATTGTGCAAAAGGGAAGTGATGATTGATGAAAAAAGGGCTGTTGATTTTCTGGAGTATGTTGCTGGTTTTCTCGCTCAGCACGACTATCCTGGCTGAAAGTGGGCCTACACTGGCTGATTGGCTTGACCGCGCTTTACAAAAAAACCCCAATTATCTTTTGAGTATAAAAGATTATCAGTTGAGCTTAGAAGACTTGCATGATCAAGAGACCGGAGGTGCTACTAAGGTTTCCTTTTCCCTGGGGAAGCTAATGCTGACAGAAGCAGGTTTTCAGGATGATTATTCGGCTGCTCTGAACTATGGTTGGAGATGGCCCAACGATCTTGAAGTCTTTGGTTCTTTAAATACGGGAGAGCTAAGCAATCCCCACCTTACCGGAGACCTGGGTTTGTCGTTGAATCTCCTGGATTTTTTGAGAGCAGATAAACATTCGGAATTAGCGTTTAAATATAGAGCAGCAGAGGAAGAGATGTTTGCTGCTCAGGCTGAATTGATCAAAGAGGTGGTCAATAGATATTATCAGATTTTTCAATGCAGGATAGACCTGGCTCTGGCTAAGGTAGAACTGCAATTAGCCGAAGCCCAACTGGAACAGGGGAAAAAGCACTATGCTTCCGGGCGTATCTCTGCTTTTGATTATTACCAAATAACAGATCAGGTGGAGAGTTTGACTACTAGATATCAGGAAGCTGAGAACTCATTAAGAAATGCTAAACGGGATTTTGCCAGGCTCTATGGCCTGGAAGTAAGCGCTCGATTAAAAACGGAGATTGACCAGTTACCACTCAAACCCGAAACACTAAATACCCATCTGATAGATGAGTTTATCCAGGAGTTTGATACAGATAAGATCAGTCAGTACTTGGAAAATAGCTATAGTTATCAAAAAGCCCTTTTAGCTGTAGAGGAGAGGAGAAGTGATTTAGAAGAGGCGTTACGGGCCGATCAGTGGCAGATTACTTTAGGAACGAGTGTTGATTATGGAAGTAGTCAGGAAGACTTTGGGGTGAGCGGGACGATTAGTCTGGGAAAAGAGTTGTATAATCCTGACAATAAACGACAGATCAGAACAGCTAAGACTCAATTAGCTAGAGCAGAACTGGCATTAGCAGAAACAAGAGTCCAGTTAACATATCAGCTAGTGGGAGTAATAGAAGGGATTGCCGATTTAAGTTTTACTCATCACAAAGCTTTAGAGGATTTCACAGATGCCCGGGAAGAAAAGCAGCGATTAGAAAAACAATATGCAGCGGGTTTCATTGCCCCAAATGATCTTTTAGCTATCCGGATCACCTTAAGAGAAAAAGAGCAAGCGGTGGTAGAATCACAGTTAGCTCTGTTAAATGAAAAATTAGCTTTGAGTAGGTTGCTTTCACTAGAACTATTAGGCTATAGGGGGGATCAAAGATGAAATTAG
>JAKSCG010000053.1 GCA_022360715.1 Halanaerobiales bacterium | reverse complement strand
TTGGCACTACCGACGAAACTCAACTTAAGAGAAAGATCCAGTATAATAAGGATTGAAACACAGCAAAACCCGGAAGTATTTCCGGAAGAGTAACACTTAAGAGAAAGATCCAGTATAATAAGGATTGAAACATCCGAACGAATCGTTCAAAAATAAATTTTCTTCTAACTTAAGAGAAAGATCCAGTATAATAAGGATTGAATAAAGACACGAAAGACCTTTCCCCAAATGCTGATTCTGATAATGGTCGACACCAGTGGGTATAACTTTGCATTATGCACTATTTCTTAAACGGATTAATCAATTAAAGAATGGGTTTGCCCTCAGCTTATAAGAACCTTATAAAATCAGTCTTGACAATTGTTTTAGTCTTTAATATAATAATTTTGTGTTAACCCTGTAATAATTTTTAAAATCCTTAATAGTAGGTGAGAGAGTATTGTGCATTTTGAAAATATAACCAGGGAATCAACTTCAGATAATATTATTAGACAAATTAAAAAAAAGATCGGAGACGGCGAGCTTAAACCCGGTGAAAAATTACCCTCGGAACGGCAACTGTCTGAAATGTTGGGAGTAAGTCGCACCTCAATTAGGGAAGCAATCCATGCCCTTTCTTTTTCAGGATATCTGGAAGTTCTTCAGGGAAAAGGGGCCTTTGTCACTCAAAACGCCAAAAAATATGATGAAATTAGTTCGCTTTTTTCGAAAATATCAGACTTTTCGTTAACTTCGGTGATGGAAGTCCGGATAATGATGGAGGGAGAGTTTGCTAGAATTGCAACATTGAGAGCTACCGAGGAAGAAGTGCAAAAGATCATAACATGTTACCATAACATGGAGAAAACCGATACAGTAAGAGGTTTTGTTTTAAAGGACCTGGAGTTCCATTTGATGATTGCTAAAGCTACCCATAACCCTTTAATGAATATACTGATGAAGATATTTGGTGAATTATTACACAAAGAGACCAATAAAATAGTTGAATGTTCGAAAGAAACAAGAAATCAATCCCTGCAGGTTTCCAAAAAATTAGTTGAAGCGATTAAAAAGAGGGATTCGCAAAAAGCAAAGGAGCTGATGATTGAACACATTAACATAATAGACGGGGCTATTAAGTAATCAGCCAAAATCTTTTTTTTGATTAAACTAATCATACCATAACATAACTTGCCAACAGTTAAATAAGTGCTTTCTGGTAATACCACCTGATATACAACCAAGAGTTGGAATAGTTAAGGGGGGATAAAGATGCTTGTCATTAAAAATGCTATCATTCATGTTGGGACCGGTTACATAAAGAAAAACTATGATATTTTAATTAAGCAAGGAATCATTGTAAAAATTGGCCAGGACCTGAAATATAACGGTTGTGAGGTGATTGATGCCAGTAATCAGGAAGTTTTTCCCGGATTTATTGATCCGGTCAGTAGTATTGGCTGTATCGATAAAACCTTTACTATTAATGATCAAAATGAAACCGCCCATCCGGTAACCCCTGATCTCAAAATAAAATATGCATTTAATCACAGTGAAGTTATGTTTGAAGGGCTTCATCAAGTAGGGATTACAACCATCGGGGCATCACCCGGTAATACCAATGTGCTCGGCGGACAAATGGCCGCTTATAAAACTTGGGGGTTAAATTCAGCTAAGATGCTAATAAAAGAACCGGTGGGGGTAAAAGGTTCGGTCAGTAATCTTGTTAAGCAGACTTACGGTAAGCGGGATCAAGCACCACAAACCAGGATGGGGATTTTTAAGGTGCTTAATGAAACTTTAGCAGAAGCCCAAGGGGAATTAGAGCGCGGCGGAGATTGTGCTGATGACGAAAAAAAGAGTATCGTTAAAAAAATACTAAAGCAGGAAATACCGTTATTTATTACCGCAAATAAGAGTGTGGAAATAGCAGCACTGCTCAATCTGCTAAAACAATATAAGATCAGACTGGTGATATGCGGAGCCTATCAAGCTGATCGTTGTCTGGAATCAATCAAGAAAATGGAAGCGGGGGTGGTGATTGGTGAACTGGTCTTTTTAACGGCCAAAAATTATAATAATACCGACTTATATCGGCTAGCTCAACTACAGGAAGAGGGAATACCGGTCAGTATTACACTTTCAGGTGAATCTGGTCCTGTCGGAAAGGTTAAATATATCTGGAATGCGATTGAATTATATAAATCAGGGGTAGCCAGTGAAGAGGTCCTTAAAATGATGACAATAAATCCGGCCAGAATGCTGGGCCTGGAAGATCGGCTCGGCACAGTTGAAGTAGGCAAAGAAGCTGACTTGGTAATCTATACCAAAAACCCAATAAAATCTTATTTTGCTAAGGTTTCTCATACAATAATCGCCGGAAAATTGATTGAGCAAAAAGGTGGAGATAGCTGATGTTGTTAATAAAAAATGCTAAAATTTACTCAATGGTTGCTCCGGCAATTGAACAAGGCGATATCCTGATTGAAAACAATAAAATAATTAAAATCGGGCAAGGGATCGAAGAAAAAAAGGCCGAGGTATTGAGGGCAGATGGTTTAATTGCCTTACCGGGTCTGGTTGATGCCCATACCCACATTGGCGGAATGAATTTTTCCCAGCCGACCCATACTGATGACTTAAACGAAATGACCAATAATATCACACCTGATCTACAAGCGATTTACGGTATTGACCCTGGATCACCGGATTTTGCATATGCCTATCAAAATGGGATAACTACTGTTGCTATTACTCCGGGCAGCGGAAATGTGGTAGCCGGATGGGCCTTTGCCGCCAAAACATACGGAAAAAACATCTTTGAGATGTGTATCAAAAACCCGATTGCCCTGAAGGTGGCGTTAGGAGGAAATCCGAAGAGGGTATATGGCAAAAGAAATCAGCAACCATCAACCAGGATGTCGATCCCGGTGATGATAAAAGACCTACTAAGCAGGGCCAAAGAGTATCTGGAAAAAAAAGAACAGGCCCAGCGAGAAAACGAGGAATTACCGGCATATGATCGAGAACTGGAAGCGGTAATCCCGGTATTAAAGAAGGAGATACCCCTTAAAATCCACTGTACCCAATTTGATATGCTAACAGCGATAGAGATTGCCCGGGAATTTGGGCTAGACTTTACCCTTGATCATGCCTGGGGAGCAAGTGAGTATCTGGAAGAAATTGTAGAGAGCGGTTGTAAAATTGTATTTGGACCGATCGGCTCAATGAAAAGCCTCGGTGAGGCCAGGTTAATTGATATTGAAAGTGTAGTGGAGTTAGACCGAAGGGGTGTACTGGTTTCACTAATTACCGATGCCCCGATCTTAAGCATTGATAGCCTGTTACACCATGCAGGTGAAGCAGTAAGAGCCGGCTGTGCTGTGGAAAGGGTGCTCCGAATGATCACAATTAATGCCGCTGAGATTATCGGTGTAGCTGATCGAGTAGGTTCATTGGAAGTGGGTAAAGATGCTGATATCGTGTTATTTAAAGGTTTGCCCGCTTATGATACAAAGGCTGAGGTAATAGCTGCTTTGATCGACGGTAAGATTGTTTATTCCGCCTAATTTTTTTAATTAATTTCCTATAAAATTCTCTTACTGGTTGCTTAACCCTAAAATCTAAGATTGTTAGGAGGTATAACTATGTTTAAATTCATTATCCGCAGGACTTTTTATGGGTTGATTACTTTATTTTTAATTATTACCGCAACATTTTTTATAATAGCCGGTGCGCCTGGAGACCCGATTGCCGCTAAGGTTGAACAGATGCCGGAAAAAGCACAGCAAGTGATCCGGAGCAAATATGGTCTTGATAAACCGGTAGTTGAACGATATTTAATGTATATGAAAAATCTGGTCACTACCGGGGATTTTGGGGAATCCATTATCTATACCGGTAAATCGGCCAATGACGTGATCAGAGATAATGCCTTAATTTCAGCGAAAATAGGTATAATTGCTTTATCCCTGCAAATTAGTATTGGTATCGGCCTGGGCTTAGTCTCAGCACTTAATCGGGAGAAGTTCGGTGACCACATCATTAGGGTTTGTGTTGTGCTGGCCATCTGTGTTCCCAGTTTCGTCTTTGCGGCATTGCTTCAATACTTTATTGCCTTTAGATGGAGATTAGCCCCGGTAAGTGGATGGGGAGAATTAAGACATTATATTTTACCGGTAGCTGCCTATGCAATCGGGGGTATTGCCAGCTATACCAAATATATGAGAAGTAGTACACTTTCCGTCATTGGGGAGGATTTCATCCTTACCGCCCAGGCCAAGGGTTGTAAAAAGAGGAGGATCGTTCGAAAGCATATCTTGCGGAATTCGATGATTCCGATTGTTACGATGATTGGTCCGGCCATTGCCGGAATATTTGCCGGTTCTTTTATCCTGGAGAGTATGTTTTCCATTCCGGGACTTGGGGCTTACTATGTTAAAGCCGTTTCCGATAAAGACCACACGATGATCATCGGTCTTACTATTTTTTATGCAATACTGTATGTGCTCTCATTAATAGTTGTCGATATTTTATATGGTATTGTTGACCCCAGGATTAGAATTGCCAAGTCGGAGCAGTAAGCTCTTTTTAAAAAAAGAATAATGAGGTGAGCTAATGGCATGAGTAACTTAAAAGGTAAGCTGGAGAGATTGGAAAATAGTGAAGTGCTCAGTGATGATCTGTTCACAAGAGTCGGTACGGCAGGTTTGTCTTCTGAACAGAAAAATCAACCCTCAATCACTTATTGGGCTGATGTTTGGAGAAGGTTTAGAAAGAATAAAATGGCCTTATTAGGTTTAATTATTTTAACTTTAGTAGTTTTAACGATTATACTCGGCCCGATAATCTCCGGTAAAGATTATCAATATATGGATTCTTCGGTGAAAAAGCTGGGTCCTAACAGTCAATACTGGTTTGGTACAGATGATATGGGGCGAGATTTATTTACTCGGGTATGTGTCGGAGGAAGGATTTCGATCTTAATTGGCTTTTGTTGTACATTTGTTATGTTTATTATCGGTTCATCATTAGGGACAATTGCCGGTTTAAAAGGGGGATGGGTCGATAATTTGATCATGAGGGTCTGCGAATTTATTGGTAATTTGCCCTATTTAATTATCGTGGTAATACTGGCCGTCGTAATGGGTCGTAGTGTCTTTTCCTTAGTATTTGCAATGAGTCTTACTTCATGGGTTGGTACCACCCGGATGGTTAGAGGACAGGTTCTGCAAATCAGACAACAGGATTTTATCCAGGCGGCAACAGCCCTGGGGGCAGATCCGAAAAGGATCATTTTAAGACACCTCCTTCCAAATACACTCGGAATTATTATGGTCACAATCACAATGTCTGTACCGGGCTTTATTTTCGGTGAAGCCTTTCTCAGCTATATCGGGTTAGGGATCAGACCGCCGCAAACCAGTTGGGGTGCTTTAGCATCGGCCGGGCAGCAAAGATTGATGTTCTATCCCCATGAATTGTTTTTCCCCTGTTTAATGCTGGTTATTACCATCCTGGCTTTTCACTTAATCGGTGACGGCCTTTCTGATGCCTTAGATCCCAAGTTAAGGAAGTAGGTGAATGAGATGAGTGCGCAAAGAATAATTGATATAAAAAATTTAACTGTTTCCTTTAACACCTATACCGGAACTCTACAAGCGGTTAGGGGTATTGATTTGCACCTGAAACAAGGAGAAGTGCTGGCGATTGTCGGGGAGTCTGGTTGTGGTAAAACAGTTACCGCTAAAGCAGTGATGCGCTTATTACCCACTCCGCAGGCAGTAATCGGTAATGACTCGGAAATTACTTTTGCCGGGAAGAATCTGCTTAGCTTTACGGAGAGCGAGATGGCTAAAATTAGGGGTAAAGAAATATCGATGATTTTTCAAGATCCAATGACATCATTGAATCCAACTATGAAAATTGGCGAGCAAATTGCCGAGAGTTTAATTATTCATCAGAATCAGTCGCGGCAGCAAGCCAATAGTCAGGCCCTTGCGATGTTAGAGTTAGTAAAAATACCAAACGCCAGACGGCGATTAAAGCAATATCCCTTTGAGTTTTCCGGGGGGATGAGGCAAAGGGTTATGATCGCAATTGCTCTTGCCTGTAACCCTAAGGTATTGATTGCCGATGAACCGACAACCGCATTAGATGTTACGATTCAGGTCCAGATAATGAATCTTATTAAAGATTTACAGCAAAAATTGAATCAAGGTATTATTTTAATTACCCATGACTTAGGGGTAGTAGCAAGTGTGGCTGATCGGGTAGTGGTAATGTATGCCGGTAAGATTGTGGAAGAAGGGACGGTCGATGAAATTTTCTATCAGCCTAAACACCCCTATACCTTTGCCTTACTGAAGTCGATCCCCAAACTGAATACTAATAATCAGGAAAAGCTATATTCACTGGCCGGAACACCTCCGGAGTTAATAAATCCTCCCCTTGGTTGCCCCTTTGCCGCAAGGTGCGAATTTGGGATGAAGGTCTGTCGGGTTAAATATCCGGTCATCGTCAACTTTACTGATAGCCATCAAGGTTATTGCTGGTTGTATCATGAGAAAGCGGATCGGACCGGCCTGCCAGTACAGTTTTTGCAAGGAGTTGAATCTAGTGCCCAATAAAGAAGTATTGCTGCAGGTTAAGAACTTAAAAAAATATTTTAAAGTTGGTAGAAAAGAAATTTTAAAAGCAGTCGATGATGTAAGCTTTGATATATACCGGGGAGAAACACTAGGGCTGGTGGGAGAGTCCGGTTGCGGAAAAACCACTTGCGGGAAGACTGTTTTAGGATTATACGATGCTACCGGCGGAGAAGTGCTCTTTGACGGTACCAATATTCATCAACTTAATACCCGGGAAAAGAAGGAATTTACCAAAAGGGCCCAAATTATATTTCAAGACCCCTATTCTTCCCTGAACCAGCGGATGACCGTGGGCGATATTATCGGAGAAGGGATTGATATCCATCGTCTTTATCGGGGTCAAGAGCGACAAGATAAGATCTATGAGTTATTAGATACCGTCGGACTAAATCCCGGCCATATTTTTCGATTTCCGCATGAATTTTCGGGGGGACAGCGACAGCGAATCGGGATCGCCAGGGCTTTGGCGGTTGAACCTGATTTTATTGTATGTGATGAACCCATTTCGGCCCTGGATGTTTCTGTCCAGGCCCAGATTGTCAATCTTTTAACCGAGCTACAGGAGACAAAAGGACTGGCTTATTTGTTTATTGCCCATGATTTATCCATGATCAAATATATTTCCGACCGGGTGGGGGTAATGTATTTAGGGACTTTAGTGGAATTTACCCGGAGTGATCAGCTCTATAAAAAGCCATTACATCCCTATACCAAAGCCTTATTATCGGCAATCCCCATTCCTGACCCGATCGTGGAAAGAAGGAAAGAAACAATACCAATCGAGGGTGAGATCGCCAGTCCGATTAATCCTGAACCAGGATGCAGATTTGCTTCCCGCTGTGAACTGGCCCAGGAAATATGTAGAAATAAGCCGCCGCTGCGCGAAGTTGCTGATCAGCATCTGGTGGCTTGTCATATGGTAAGATAATTTTTTGATAAAAACCGCTTTTGAAAGGTGGTGAAGGGTGATGTAGCAATTATTAAAGAGTCTGGTGTTTTAATTAATACTTTGTTACTCAATCAACAGTATCATCAAATGAGGGGGAATTAAAGTGTTTAGAAAAAAATCTATCAGTTTAGTGTTATTGACATTAGCATTTCTATTGATTACAGGAGGTTTTGCTTTAAATTCTGGTTTAGCCCAGGCTCAACCGACTATCGATCAACAACAAGAATTTACTTTTAGTTCGGGAAGTGCTGTGATCGGTCTTAACCCCATTCTTAATACAACAGCACCGGACAACGGACTACAGAACTTAGTTTTAGAGACGTTGGTGGGCAAACTTACTGATGAAAATAGTGTTGCCGTGATTACACCGGCTGTGGCCCGGGACTGGAAAATTAGTAATGATGGTACTATCTATACTTTTTATATTAGAGAAGATGCCGTATGGAATGACGGTGTTCCTGTCACCGCCCATGATTTTGTTTATACATTCAGGAAAATGGCTACACCGGAGGTTGGCTCGACCAATGCCTGGTTGTTCGACGGAATTATCCTTAATTATGCCGATGCATTATATGATGAGGGGAAAAAGCCGGAAGACATCGGTGTAAGGGCCATTGGTGACAAAATTGTCGAGTTTAAATTAATTAAACCCTGCGCCTATTTTCTGCAATTACTTAATGGAGCAAAACCGGTTAGACAGGATAAATATGAAGAATGGGGCGAAGCATATGGCTCGTCAATTGATAAAGTTGTACTCAACGGACCCTTTGTTATTGAAAGCTGGAATCAGAATGTACAAATGACCCTTACCAAAAACGAGAAATACTGGGATGCCGAAAATACCAAACTAAATCGGATTAAAAGACGGGTAATCAAGAATCCCGGGACAGCGGCCCAGTCACTACTCAGTGGTGATATTGATGTTCTAACACCCATTGATCCGGACTGGAAAAGAATGATCAAAGAAGACGGTCGCTTTAAGGAAATTACTTCACCTGGTAGTGCCCCGGAATTTTTAAGTTTTAATTGTGCTAATAAATACTTTAAAAGTGAAAAGATCAGATTGGCTTTTTCCTTAAGTTTTGACCGGGAGAAATATATTGAGGACTTAGTCGACGGCAATGCCGAACCCCTTTATTCTTTAATGCCTTCAGTAGTTAATTGTGGCAATAAAGTATATAGTGAAGTGGTTGGGAGAAGAAACCAAATTATTAAAACCCTCCAGAAAAGATATCCTGATCCCCGGGCTCTTTTGATCGAAGGACTTAAAGAGGAAGGGTTGGACCCTGACCCGGCCAAAATGGAGATCAGGTATGCCACCAGGGGTACTAATGAATTTTCGAAGAAGAGTGCCGAGTGGTTGTTACAGCATTGGCAAGAAACATTAGGGGTTACCATCACCATTGATATGATGGAATGGAATATTATGTGGGATAAAGTGAATGAAGGAGATTATGATATTGCTACCGCCGGTTGGGGACCTTATTATAACGATCCTAATGCCCTCTTAGAGATTTATGATCCGGTCAAAGGATTCTATAATAGCTCTAAATCAGGCTGGACCGGTCCTGATGCCGAGAAATTTAGTCAGTTATTAGTGCAAGCAGCATTTACGACTAAACAACAATCAAGGGCCGAGTTGCTTTTACATGCCGAGGAGATTTTAGTTGGTACCGGGGTAATTGCTCCGACTTATTGTAGAATATATTCAACATTTTTAGCTGATTATGTCCATGGTTATTATATTAATCCACACGCTTATACCGATTTTACGATTATATATACATCAGGCAAGAAGTAAAGACTACTTAATTTGACGGGACTAAGTATTAAAGGGGAGATATACCCTTTTAGTACTTAGTCTTTTTTATGGTAAAACCGGGCAATTGTGCCCCAATTGGGTGACTTGACAAAAGAATAATCCAATGTTATAATGCCATTGCATTGTGAAATAAATAACAATTAATCTAATATTTTAGCAATTTAATTAACAGCCAGGATATGCTAAAAATGAAGTGACGGAGGGTTGATGATGACTGTAACTGTCTGTATTGGTAGCGGATGCCATGTTAAGGGTTCCCGGAGTATAATTAATCTTTTAAAAGACTATATTGATTCCCACCAGCTGGATTTGCCGGTTGAATTGAGTGGCTGCTTCTGCTTAAATCAATGTACAGAGGGTGTGGTAGTTAAGTTTAATGATCATATTGTTACAAATATCACAAAAGATAATATTATTTTTTTATTAGAAGATTACTTGAAAAAGGGTGAGTAAAGTGGGGACGATTATAACCAGTGAAGCTAAATGCCGTGATTGCTACAAATGCATTAGACATTGCCCGGTAAAGGCGACAGGGATGAAAGAGGACCAGTCCTGGGTTATTGAGGAGAAATGTATTTTGTGTGGGGAGTGTATTGCGATCTGTCCCCAGAATGCCAAATCCACTCTTTCCGCACTGGCTCAATTTGAGGGGCTTTTAGATAATAAGGAAAAGGTGGCGGTTAGTCTCGCTCCTTCCTATCTGGCCGCAACCGACTATAGTAGTCCCTGGAAGCTGGTAGCAGCCCTGCGCAAGATCGGGGTAGGGATTATTGAAGAGACTGCCCTGGGGGCAGAGTTAGTTAGCCTTCAATATCAAAGCCTGTATTTAAAAAAAGAGCAGGAATGCCTGATATCCAGTTGCTGTCCGGCTGTTGTCAGTCTGGTTAAAAAACACTATCCGCAACTATTAACTTTTCTGGCCCCTTTGATATCCCCGATGTTAATCCACGGTAAATCGTTAAAAGAGAGACTGGGTCCGGAGTGGAAAGTTGTCTTTATTGGCCCCTGTTTTGCCAAAAAGGAAGAAGCTTTGGCTGATCAAAGCCTTCCGGTCGATCTTGTTTTGACTTTTGAGGAATTAACCGCTTACTTTAGTGAGTTACAATTAGATCCGGAGCGACTGACTGATGCTTTTCCGGATACTGTTTCCGGTACTGCCCGTTCCTATCCTTTGCCAAGGGGGATACTGGCCTTATCGGGAATTGAAGATGCAATTACGGCTGATGTTACTACTGTTGACGGCCTGGAAGAAGTAATGACTTTATTCGATGATATTAAAAGGGGTGATGTAACCCCACGTTTTATCGAAGCGATGGCCTGCAAGGGTGGGTGTATCGGAGGAACGGCGATCGATAGTAGTCTGGGCCTGGCTGCCCGCAAAAAACGCCTGCTGAATTTTCTTGCTCAGCGGACTGACGCTATTACCGGGAATAAGGATAAAATGGGTAAGATTTCTCTGGCTAAAAAACATGTTAAGGTCCGGCAAAAGGATTTCCCCTTGCCATCGGCAGAAGAGATCAGAAAGATCCTGGCTTTGACCGGGAAATTTACGGCCGAAGATGAGACTGATTGTGGCGGTTGTGGCTATCATAGTTGCCGGGATAAGGCGATCGCTGTATATCAGGGCCTGGCTGAACCCAAAATGTGTGTTCCCTATATGCGGGCCAGGGCCGAATCGCTCTCCAATGCGGTGGTTGATAGCTCGATGAACGCTGTGATTATTGTCGATGAAGAGATGATCATTCAGGAGTTTAACCCGGCCGCTAATCAGATGCTGAACCGCAAGGGTGTTAAAGCAAAAGGTCGCCACATTTCAGCTTTTGTTGACCCGGCCGATTATCTTTATGTCTGGCAGCAGAAAAAGAGGATTGTCGATAAATATAAAGAGTACCGGGAATATGGGTTGATTACCAGGGAGAATATCTATCCCCTGGAAAAATACGGAGTAATTATAGCGATTATGACTGATGTCACGGAAGAGGAGAGGCGGAAGACAGAGATTGATAACATGAAACAGGGGGCACTGGAACGGGCCAAAAGGGTCATCCGCGAGCAAATGAAGGTAGCACAGGAGATAGCCAGTCTGCTGGGGGAAAGTACCGCCGAGACTAAATCAACCCTGCTGGAATTAGTTGAAATAATGAATGAGAAAGAGGCGAGGACCGGTGAAGATAAGAGTTGATATTGGAATAGCCAGTCTTTCCAAAAAAGAGGAAGAGGTCTGTGGTGATACCAGCCGGATCATCGAAGGGAAAGACTCGGTCACGATTATCCTATCTGATGGACTAGGTAGCGGGATCAAAGCCAGTATCCTTTCGATCCTCTCTACCCAGATTGCGGCCGGATTATTAAAAAGGAAGCTGGGTCTGGAACAGGTTTTCGCCACAATTGCCGATACTCTCCCGATCTGTAAAGTAAGGGATATTGCCTATTCTACCCTTTCCATCCTCAAAATAAATTATGATGGAACAGCCCACCTGATTGAGTATGATAATCCGGCCCTGATCTTGGTCAGGGATAATCAGCTGTTAAAGATCAATAAACAACAAAGGATGATCGCCGGTAAAGAGGTATTTGAATCCTTTTTTCGTATTGATGTCGACGACCTATTGATCCTGGTCAGTGACGGCGTTATTAATGCCGGAGTGGGCGGACTCTTTAAATTAGGGTTGGGTAGGGAGCGTTTACTGGAAAATATTTTTAAAAGAGACCTGAATAGCGAATCGGCCCAGGCGGTAACCGACAAAATCATTGCTTTAACCGATGCCTGTTATTTAGGAAAAGCCGGTGATGATTCAACCAGTATCGCGATCAAGGGGCGGATACCGAGAAAGGTAGTTTTATTAACCGGGCCACCGGCCGATCAGAAATTGGATAAAATAGTAGTGGAAAACTTTACCGGCATCCAGTCCTGGAAGAAGATAGTTTGCGGAGGGGCTACCGGGAATATGCTTTCCCGGCAGACCGGTCGGGAGATCGAGATTAGCCTGGAATATACTGACCCCAGTGTACCGCCAGTAGCAAGTATTGCCGGGATTGATCTGGTTACCGAAGGAATCCTGACCTTGAATAAAGCACTGGAAAGATTACAGCATTATATGGAGGGAAACGGGTTAAAAAAGGCTGATGACGGGGCCAGTCAACTGGCGCAGAACCTGTATCTGGCCGATGAAATTACTTTCCTGATGGGGACTTCCACCAACCCGGCTCATAAAGAAATGATGGAATCGCTCCAGTTGAAACCCCGCCCGGTAGTGGTCGGTCACCTGGTGAATGTCTTAAGGGATATGGGTAAAGAGGTCAATATCGAAACATATTAGGGGGGAATTAGCGTGAATGACCAGAAATTAAAGATTGAGGTGTGTGTAGGTACTTCCTGTCATTTAATGGGGAGTAATTTAATCATAGAATACCTGGAACGCCTTTCCGAGAAAGTCAAAGCACAATTGGATATTAAATATATCAGTTGTATGAATAATTGTAGTCAAGGTCCACAGGTTAAAGTAGGGGATTGCCAGTTGGCCAATGCTACACCTGAGTTACTTAATGACCGGATCGAAAGAATCCTGTTACAATAACGGAGGGATAATCATGGCTCAGATCGTATCAGAAGTTACTAAAATAAGAAGAAAAGTATTAAAAGAAGTGGCTTCCTTACTGTTTAGCAATCAGCTGGTCGCAGGGATTGAATCAATCCCCCAAAAAATAATTTCCGATGGTGTACACAGTTATCGTTGTTGTCAGTATAAAGAAAAGGCGATCCTGCGCGAGCGGATCAAGCTGGCCCTGGGGGTAAACCCGGCTAATTATCCGGAAGAAATTACCCTGAAGGAGATTGCGGCCGAAGTACTGACCAATGATCGTTATAAGCCGGCACCGCCCTTTATCTATATTATTGATGAAGCCTGTGATCACTGTTCAATCGATAAGATTATCGTAACAAATGCCTGCCGGAATTGTGTCGCCCATAGTTGTGTTAATACCTGTCCACGGGACGCGATTACTATTGTCGGGAATCAGGCCTTTATTGAGCGGGAGAAATGTATTGAGTGTGGTCTTTGTATCAAAGCCTGTTCCTATCGGGCAATTATTGAAATTGAGCGTCCCTGTAACAGGGCTTGCTCGGTTGAGGCAATTGTACCTGGCGAAAAAAGTACTGTTCAGATCAATTATGACAATTGTCTGGGTTGTGCTGCCTGTACAGTAGCCTGTCCTTTTGGGGCGATCTCATTTAAGTCGGAGATAACTACAGTCTTTAAGATGTTGAGGAATCCGGGGGAGCAGGTAATAGCCCTGCTGGCCCCTTCCCTGATTGGGCAGTTTGGGCTCAGCATTAATGAAAATATTCTTGCTGACGGGTTGAAAAAGCTCGGTTTTGCCGATGCTTATCTGGTAGCCGAAGGGGCTGACCAGGTGATTCGGGAAGAGGGAGCAGAGTTGCGGGAGCGCATTGAGGAAAATAACGGGATGATGTTTAACTCCTGTTGTCCTTCCTTTAAGCAACTGGTCCATAAACACTTCCCTGCTTTAATCGATCATATCTCCACTACCGAATCCCCGATGCTCAAAATTGCCCGCCGGCTGCGGGAAGATCAACAAATCAAAACCGTATTTATCGGTCCCTGTATCAGTAAAAAAGTAGAAGCTTATGAAGAGGGGCAGGGACTGATTGATGCCGTCCTGACCTTTGAGGAATTAACCGCATTACTGGTCGGAGCAGGGATTAACCTGGCAGAAATACCGGAAAAAGCAAGTTCACCCGGACCTTATTATCAAAGTAAACCATCCAATACGGCAGAGAATTTTTGCCGGGCCGGTGGAGTAGGGGCAGCAATTAAACAGGAAATTGGTCAGGATGATTTGAGAATAGAGTCAGCCGATGGGATCGAAGCCTGTATACAGGCCTTAAATAAAGTGAAAAACAGGAGTTTAAAGGCTGATTTTCTAGAAGGGATGGGTTGCCAGGGTGGTTGTATCGGGGGACCGGGTACATTGATCAAACCACAAGTCGCCCGGAGACTACTTACTAAAAAGGAAAAAAGCTAACGATAGTCAAAGCATAAATAACCCCCTTTTGTTTAAAACTATTAAAACAAAGGGGGTTTTCTTTTGCAGACTGCATTAGTTACTTTTCGGGCCGGGGAGGGAGAGCAAGCAGTAATACTTCTTAAAACCCTACCGGTTGATCAGCAGGCTTATCAACTAATTAAATCGGATTCCGGTGATCTGTTAATAATCAACTTTTTGCATGGTGACCCCGATATTTTACTGGACAAGCTGATTAGTAAATTTAATTTTGATGGTAACCAGGGCAGGAGTTTGGTTATTTTCACTCCCGATACTGTTATCCCGAGAAACAAAGGCAAAAAAAATCAGGCTTTTTTTCATGCCAGCCGGGAATCACTGCTTACCTATGCCCAGGAAAAATCCCGGATTAATATGGAGTATATCTTACTACTGGTCTTTTCTTCAGTAATTATCAGCCTGGGCTTAATCCTGGATAATATTGCCGTCATTGTAGGCGGGATGGTGATTGGACCTGTTCTCGGTCCGCTGGTGGGTATTACTATCGGGATTATTCTCGGTAATGTTTCTTTAATCAGACAAGGTTTGATTGCGGAAATACTGGCAGTGGTAATTGCTATTCTTCTGGGTACGGCTTTCGGCTACTTTATTCCCAATGTAGAGATCACCGATGCCCTGAGAATCAGGATGTATCCGACGATGGCTGATATCTTTATTGCTTTAGCGGCCGGAGCTGCCGGGGCCTACGCCTTAATTAAGGGTCAGCCGGGAGCAAGCCTGGTCGGAGTAATGGTAGCTGCTTCGTTAATGCCGGTAATGAGCACGATTGGGATCGGTATTTCGATGGGTTATCAGCCGATGATTGTAGGGGCTTCTTTACTGCTGGCCGGGAACTACCTTTCCCTGTTGCTGGCCAAGGTAGTGGTCTTTTATTTTAAAGGTCTCAAACCCCAGCTCTGGTATAAAAATAAAGCCCGGAAGATTATGAGAAGGAGTCTGGTTTTTATCTTACTGGCAGTTGTTGGTCTGAGCATCCCGTTAGGTATTCTGACGGTTTACCAGTTTTATATGGAAAAACCGGTAGAGATTATTAAAACAATTATCCGGGAAAATTTGATGGTTGACTGGCAGTATAAGGTGGAAAATATTGAGATTGAGGGAAATTTAATCAATGCTTATATTTATGCAGAAAACGATATCGACAAAAGGGTCTTTATTGACATAAAAAATAAGATTGAAAGGAGATTAAAACGCGAATATAACATTAATTTTAAGATCATACCGCTGAAGGAGATTAACGTCTAAATTTAAATATAATTAAAAAAAGCAGGAATATTGAACAGTAGCTCGAATATTATTAGAAGTAGCTTGATGATAAGGAAGTGAGTAGGATGCAAAATGCAGTGAAAATGAAGCGGCTGGGTACGGAAACGGCTTTTGCGGTAGGAGCCCAGGCTGCTGCCTGGCAGGCTCAGGGAAATAAAGTATATCCGTTTCATTTGGGGGATATGAACATCTTGACCCCGGAGAATATTCGTTTGGCCACGATCGAAGCGATGAACGCCGGTAAAACCGGATACTGTCCTAATGCCGGCTTATTTGAATTAAGGGAGTTGCTCGCTGAGGATTGCAGTCGGAGAAGAGGTGTTGATTATCAGGTCGAGAATGTAGCGATACAGCCGGGTGGTAAACCGGTTATCGGCAAATTTTTAAATAATGTTTTAAATCCGGGTGAAGAGGTGCTTTATCCCAATCCCGGTTATCCGATCTATGAATCAATGATTGATTTTTTGGGGGGGATTGCTAAACCTTATACTTTTACTGAAACCGGAAACGGATTCCGGCTGGAGCTGGAAAAATTGGAAGCACAGATAACTGACCAAACTACCGTTTTAATTTATAATAATTATCAGAATCCGATGGGAGTAGAGTCTTCTCCGGAAGAGATGAAATATTTAGCTGAGCTGGCGGTTAAACATGACCTCTGGGTACTTTCTGATGAGGCTTATTATGAAATCAGATATAGTGGTGAAAGTGAAAGTATTGCTAAATATCCGGGGATGTATGAACGTACTGTTATCTTATATACTTTTTCCAAAAAATATGCGATGACCGGCTGGCGGCTGGGGGCAGCACTGGGACCGGCAGGTATTATTGACGGAATCGCCCAGATAAATACTAATGATGAATCATGCACCAATCATTTTGTTCAGTACGGGGGGATCGAAGCCTTACGCGGGGATCAATCCGGTGCTGAGAAGATTTTGAAGATTTTACGGCAACGAAGGGATGTCGCCGTAGAGATTTTAAATCAGATCAAGGGGGTTGTTTGTCATAAACCGGAGACGACCTTCTATCTCTTTCCCAATGTAACGGCAGCAATGGAGCGGAAAGGATTTAAAACCTTGGAAGAATTCCAGCAGGCCGCCCTGGAAGAGACCTGTGTTTCTTTCTGTACCAGATCCCATTTTGGTCGTCCGCTGCCCGGGGAGACTGAGAATTACTTGCGTTTGGCTTATTCGGGTATTGAGCAGGAAGATATAATTGAAGGCTTAACCAGGCTGAAGGAATGGATTGAAAAATAAAAAGCTCATAAATAGGATTGCTCAAAACTCCTTGCGTACAAGAAAGGAGTTTTTTGCCGATCAAGCCTAACTTGTTTTATCTGGATAGATTGTGATAGACTATAGATAGAAAGTACTAAATTGATCGATGACCATACATTAATTATACTGGAGAGTGATTATGTGAAATTTCCGAAATTAAAGATCGGTGACCTGGAACCACAATACCCGATAATTCAAGGCGGGATGGCAATAAAGGCCTCCATGGCCAGCTTAGCCAGTTCGGTAGCCAATGAAGGGGGAATTGGGGTAATTGCCGGTACGGCGATATCTGTCAACGAACTAAAAACAGAGATTAAAAAGGCCAAAGAGCTATCAAAAGGGATTATTGGTGTCAATATTATGTATGCGGCCACTGAATTTTTAAAGCTTTTAAAGGCCTCGATTGATTCCGGGATCGATTTAATCATTTCCGGAGCCGGTTTTTCGCGTGATATGTTTACGCTGGGTATTGAAAACAATATTCCGGTTGTCCCGATTGTTTCTTCATTAAAATTGGCCCGGATCTCAGAAAAACTGGGTGCTTCGGCTGTTGTAGTGGAGGGCGGTAATGCCGGGGGACATTTAGGAACTGATCAGGATAGTTGGGATATTGTCAAGAAAATAAAAGAGAGTATCAATATTCCGGTAATCGCAGCCGGTGATATAATAAACCAGGAGGACATCAAAAAGATGTTTGAACTGGGAATAGACGGAGTTCAGATGGGGACCAGGTTTTTAGCCAGCCTAGAGTCAGATGTTTCGGAAATTTTTAAGAAACTATATGTTAAGGCCAAAAATCAGGATGTGGTCAAGATTATCAGTTCGGTTGGTTTACCGGCCAATGCCATCAGAACCCACTTTTCGGAGATTGTACTGGCCGGAAATCCGCCTAAACCGTTACACTGTACTAATTGTTTGAAATATTGTTCCAAAAGATTCTGTATAAAAGAGGCCTTAATTAAAGGACATGACGGTGATTTAGAACAGGGAATTTTCTTTACCGGCAAAGGGGTGGAAAAGATCAAGGAGATTTTATCGGTAAAAGAGATTTTTAAACGGATTATTAAGGGGTAGCCGAAAGGCTACCTTTCTTTATTAACAATATTTCCCTTCCATTCATAATATATAAAGGTGATAAATTATGCGGGGAGGGGTATTTGCAGATATGAGTGAGATTAAAATTGAGAAACTGGAAACGGATTTATTAATTATTGGTGGTGGTACCGCCGGCTGCCTGGCAGCAGTTAGAGCTAAAAGAGAGGCAGCGGAACTCGATGTAGTAATAGCAGAAAAGGCTCATATTGAACGCAGCGGGTGTCTGGCTGCCGGAATGAATGCGATTAATGCTTACATAAATCCGGGAGAAACCCCGGAGAGCTTTGTCAGTTATGTCCGGGCTGATGCGATGGGACTGCTCAGGGAAGACCTGGTCCTGAGCATGGCTAAAAGATTAAACGAAGTAGTTCAGGAAGTGGAATCCTGGGGTTTACCGATCGAAAAAGATGAGCGAGGTAATTATTTAAGCCGGGGTCGGTGGAATATCAAAATAAGTGGCGAATCCCTCAAACCGATCATTGCCGGGAGAGCTATTGATTCAGGAGCCAGGGTTTTAAATCGGGTGATGATTACCAAGTTGTTACTGGAAGAAGGTCGGGTGACAGGGGCGATGGGATTCGGGGTGAGAAGCGGTATTTTTTATTTGATCAAGGCTAAAGCGGTAATTGTTGCTACCGGAGGAGCAGCCGGTATTTACCGCCCTAATAATAGTGGTTCATCCCATCATAAAATGTGGTATTCACCCTTTAATACCGGGGGTGGTTATGCTATCGGGATCAGAGCCGGTGCTGAGATGACTTCATTTGAAATGCGTTTTATTGCCTTACGCACCAAAGATGTGATTGCCCCGACTGGTACACTGGCCCTGGGCTTTGGGGCCAAACAGGTAAATTCGTTGGGCGAAAGATTTATGGCTACCCGGTACAGTCATTTGGGGGCAGAAGGTGCTCCGACTCCGCTCAGGGTTTTTGGACCAACCCAGGAGGTTAAGGAGGGACGTGGTCCTATTTTTTTAGATACCACCCACCTTAAAGAGGAAGAACTGCGGGAGTTAAAAAAGAGTTATTTGAACATGTATCCGGAATTGATCCTGTCGTGGGCGGCTAATGGGTTTGATCCCCGGGAACGACCGATTGAGATTCAGGGAACTGAACCCTATCTGGTGGGAGGTCATACCCAGTCCGGTTATTGGATCTCGGAAAAACGGGAGACGACATTAGAGGGGCTTTATGCAGCAGGAGATGTCGCCGGCGGAGCTCCCTATAAATTTGTCAGTGGTTGTTGGGCCGAAGGGGTTATTGCCGCCGAAAATGCGGTGGATTACATCAGGGAAACAGGCTCAACCGAAGAGTCAGCCGAATCCAATGATTGCCTGTTTACAGAAATGCTCAGGGTATATGCCCCGCTCCATCGGGATGACGGAGTAAGTCCACCGGAAATGGAAGAACGACTACAGAAGGTAATGGATGAATATGCCGGTGGGGTTAGCCGCTATTATGAAATGAATGAACACGAACTATTATTAGCCTTAAATCAAATTAAGCATCTCCAGACCCAGACCAGGCATCTTAGGGCGGAAGATTTTCATCGTTTAATGAATTGTCATGAGGTGATCGACCGGATTGATATTGCCGAAGTATTGCTTAATCACCTTTTATATCGTAAAGAAACCCGTTGGCCGGCCTATCAGAGTAGAGTAGATTATCCTTATTGCAATGACCGGGATTGGTTGAAATTCGTGAATAGTAAAAGGGTCAACGACCGGCTGGAAATACTGGAAAGGCCTTATCGGCAGGTAGTAGGTGGCGATCGGTATGTCCCTTAAATTAAAGGAGGAAACAGGATGAGTGTGAAAATAGATCCCCTGCTCTGTAATGGTTGTCAGGGCCAGGATGAAGCTAATTGTGTGAAACTCTGTCCCGGGGACCTGCTAATGATAGATCAGGAAACGGGGAAACCGCACATCAGAAACGAAGCTGATTGTTGGGATTGTATGGTCTGTGTTAAAGGCTGTCCGTTGGAAGCAATTGAAACAGTACTACCTTATCAACTGGCTAGCTATAAAGCCACCCTTAAACCCCGGGTCCTGGATGGGAAAATTATCTGGCATTTGCGAGATGCCCGGGGTAATGAAGAGACTTATGAATTAAAGACCAGCAGTTAACCAGCACACCGGTTTAGTTTTATCTGTTTTTTTAAGATAATCTAAACCGGTAATTTAATTGTTATTGAATATAAATAGTTGCCGAAGGGAATATTGTGATTAAGGAGGTAATAAAAATACATTTGGTCAATCTTTTTTTTGTCTCGATCTTTCCAGGCATCATATGGGTCTGGTATTTTTATCGTCAGGATCGTTATGACCCCGAACCGAAAAAGTTAATTATCCGTGATTTTATTTATGGGATCTTAATTGTTTTTCCGGTTAGCTTGATTGAAAGCCCTTTTAGTGGGATGATCAGCCCGGAAGCCCCATTATTGACGCTATTATTTGGGACGATCTTCGTGGTCGGCTTTGTTGAAGAGGGGGCTAAATCATATGTTGTCTATAAACTTCATTATAACCATCCCTCATTTGATGAACCGGTTGACGGGATTATCTATGGAGTAACCGTTGGCCTGGGCTTTGCTGCCTTTGAAAACCTTTTTTATACGATGATGTATGGCTATCAGGTCGGACTAATTCGGGCAGTACTGACCAACCTGGCCCATGCTTCTTTTACCGGTATTTTCGGTTATTATTTAAGTCGGGCTAAACAGCAGAATAGTCGCTACCATATCTGGTTTGGTTATATCCTGGTTAGTCTGCTCCACGGAATCTATGATTTTCTGGTTATTGGGGGATTTATGGGGATGATTCATACGATTTTGATTATCCTGATATTACAGCTCTATCTGGCTTCCTTGATCAGGGGTGCAACCAGAAACTCACCATTTAGATAAAAAAATCAATTTTAGGGAGGAATTTTACTAGTTAGCGGGAATATATATAAGGTTTGATATTAAAATGGGGAGGGTAGCGTAATGGCGAGAAAAGGATATGATCTGATTGTAGTAGGGGCTGGACCAACCGGTATATTTGTTGTCTTGGAATTGCTTGCCCGGCAGCCGGAGTTGGATATTCTGGTGCTGGAAAAGGGAAATGACCTGGAACAGAGGGTCTGTCCGATGAATATTAAAGAAATAAATTGTATTAAATGTGCCAGTTGTTCGATTGTATCTGGTTGGGGAGGAGCCGGGGCTTTTAGTGACGGAAAGTTAAGCCTTTCTCCACGCATTGGCGGAAACCTTGATCAGTATATTGAATGGCAGCAATTAAAGGAATTGATTAGCTATGTTGATGATATATATCTTAAATTTGGTGCACCCGACCGAATTTTTGGGGTAGATGCCGGTAAAATTGAGGAGATTGAGGCGAAAGCGATTAAAGCTAACCTGCAATTTATTCCGGCCAGTTTGCGCCACCTGGGAACCGGTTATAGCATGACTGTCCTGCAAGCAATGCAGGATTATATTGAAGAACAGGGGGTAAAAATTCGTTTTGGGGTCAATGTCGCCCAGTTGTTGGTAGAGGATGAGCAAATTAAAGGGGTGGTGACAACAGAGGGGGAAAGGATTGATGCCCGCTTTGTCATGACAGCCCCGGGCCGGGAGAATGCGGAGTGGTTAAGTCGGGAAGCGGTGCGGCTAGGGATTGAAATGTCGATTAATCCGGTCGATATCGGGGTCAGGGTGGAGTGCCCATCTGTGATCACCGAAGAACTTACTGATAATATTTATGAATCAAAATTAGTTTATCAAGCTCCGACTTTTGATGATAAGGTTCGCACCTTTTGTATGTCTCCTTATGGTCAGGTTGTCAATGAAAATAATCAGGGCTTGATCACCGTTAACGGCCACAGTCATGCTGAAATTAAAACAAAAAACACCAATTTTGCCCTGCTGGTCAGTAAGACCTTTACCGAGCCCTTTCATCAGCCGATT
Organism: Halanaerobiales bacterium; assembly: GCA_022360715.1. Classification (GTDB taxonomy): domain Bacteria; phylum Bacillota; class Halanaerobiia; order Halanaerobiales; family DTU029; genus JAKSCG01. The sequence continues at coordinate 35,888 of JAKSCG010000053.1, read as the reverse complement.
ACTTATGGCAAGGCTATTGCTAAACTGGCTAATTTACTGGGGGGCGGTGTGCTGGTTCAACGGCTGGGTGACTTACTGAATGGTCATCGCTCAACTCCGGAAAGGATCGCCCGGGGAATTGTCAGACCCAGCTTGAAGAAGGCGACACCGGGGGATTTAAGCCTGGTTTTACCCTATCGGCACTTGACAGATATTATCGAAATGATTGAGGCCCTGGATCAACTGGCTCCGGGACTTTATTCCCGCGATACTCTCTTATACGGGGTGGAAGTGAAATTCTATTCTTCACGACTGAAGGTAAATAAGCAGTTGGAGACTAAGATTAATAACCTTTTTGTTGGCGGGGATGGTGCGGGGATTACACGTGGTTTAATGCAGGCTTCGGTCTCCGGGGTAGTTGTAGCAAGGTCTATTCTGAATAAAATCAAAGCAGGGGAAGATAGTTGATGTATCCCTGTCAGAAAAGGTTTGGCCGATTACCTTTTCCTGAACTCCTGGCCCAGGTCTATCTTAATCTGGATGATTATTTTGGACCACAAAACTGGTGGCCGGCCGAAACCCCCTTTGAAACTATTGTCGGAGCAATCTTAACCCAGTCCGTTAACTGGGGTAATGTGGAAAAGGCTATTGATAACCTGCGCCGGGAGGGGCTATTAAATCAGGCGGCAATGAACCGGGTCGCCGACAAAAAGTTAGCCGAATTGATCAGACCTTCCGGCTATTATAATATGAAGGCCAGGAAACTAAAAGCCTTTCTTGCTTTTTTATATCAAGAGTATGATGGTAGTCTGACCGCGATGTTTAGTCAACTGCCGGCCGGTTTAAGAAAAAAGCTGCTGGGTGTTTACGGGATTGGTCCGGAGACGGCTGATTCAATTCTGCTCTATGCCGGTCACTATCCGATATTTGTGATTGATGCCTATACCAGAAGGTTATTCCATCGCCTGCTTAAAACACCGGAAGATATCGCCTATCACCACTTGCAGGAAAGAATCATGGCAGCACTATCCCCTGATGTAAAAAGATTTAATCAATACCATGCCTTAATTGTCAGGTTGGCTAAGGAAAATTGCCGGAAGAAGAGACCATACTGCCAGGATTGTCCACTGGCCTGAAAAAAAGCGCTGCTGACATCAATGGTCAGCAGTTTTGCTTTACTTGTTTTTAAAATCAAAGCAATCATCACTACAGCAGTTGACATAAATATTAACCGTACCATTTTCAATAATGATTTTTCCGCATTCTTCCGCACAGACCGGTTTAGGTTTTGGGGGTGGACAGGGAAGGCATTTTTTTCTGCTTACTGGTTCCTTAGTTGAATATGTAGTCTTGTCTTTTTCATAAATCTTTTTTTCATTGTTTTTTTCGGCCATAGCAACACCTCCTCATTTCTTCAACTTTAACCATTACATGATATGTAATTAAAGAGTGAAGTGTTACAAAAAAATAGCCGATTTTAAAAAGATTAAAGTTGCTTAAGGCTTAAGTTAAAGTTATCCACATAAATATCCACATATTAACATCTTAGCTAATGATCTCTACATTATATCCTTGAAACTTGAGAGAAGTAGGAAGGATTGTTAATTAAAGAAAGCTTATTTATCTTGAAGATAGACCCCTTGGATATTATCTTCAATAGCCTTGGTTACTTGCATCGCTTTTTGCCATTCAATGTCATCTTTCAGATGGAGGGCTACCCCCATCTTTTCAAAGACAATAAACCAGCCGTCTTTAGTTTGTCTTAACAGTACTTTAGTTAACATTTTAAACACCCGCAATTATCCTTAGATCTATTCTTATTATATTAAAAGCAGCGTATAAAAATGTGAATCTTGTCAATATTTTTTTCACAACAGATGCGGGGGCAGTCTCGGCAAGGCCAAGAAAAAAAGCCCCCCGAACAGGGAGCTTTCTTTAAAAGGGTGGTCTGGCTGCGGGGATTTGAACCCCGGACCTCTTCGTCCCGAACGAAGCGCGCTACCAAGCTGCGCCACAGCCAGATAATATAAAATTATATTGCATTACATATTATAACATGAAATATTCCTGAGGTAAAGTATTTTATTTGTTTTGCTCGCTGATGGCCGATAGTTGTAGTTGATTTTTAGTTTAATAATTGTTAAAATAAAATAATAAAATACTATATGTGAGGTGTAGGTTGTGCGGGGAAAGGTTTTAGAAGTTAAAAATAGCACAGATGCTTTAAAGGTGATGAAAGCACTGGCATCTGAAGCGAGGATGCAGATATTAGATATACTGAGTAAAAATGAAAGGAATTTAAGTGATATAGCAGAGAAATTAGCGATGCCGTCACCATCGGTGACGGTAAATATCAAGAAATTGGAGGAAGCGGGTTTAATTGAAACAGAATATCAACCGGGTAGCCATGGTTCGCAAAAGATTTGTCGTCGTGCTTATGACAGTATTTTAATTAATTTCCCAGGGGCCAACCTTGAATTATCCGGAAATATAATAGAAATTGCCATGCCGATTGGGAATTATAAGGATTTTAATGTTTCTCCGACCTGTGGAATAGCAACAGAAAAGGGCTATATTGGGATATTGGATGATAACAGGTCATTCTTAGAACCTGAACACATTTATGCCCAACTTCTTTGGTTTCGGGAGGGATATGTGCAATATAGGTTTCCAAATAATTTACCGGGGAATGCTTTTTTGCAAAAAATAGAAATTAGTATGGAAATTTGTTCAGAGGCTCCCCATTATAATAAAAACTGGCCTTCTGATATAACACTCTGGATTAATGAACAGGAAGTAGGCAGCTGGACTTCGCCCGCAGACTTTGGAGAAACTAAGGGTAAATTAAATCCTGTTTGGTGGAATGATGATCAAACCCAGTATGGTTTGTTAAAAATATGGTATGTAAATGAAGAAGCCTCCTATATTGACGGGAAAAAGATCTCTGATTTGACAGTAGATCACCTTGATATCATCGGTAATGAATATATTGATGTTAAAATCGGGATAAAAGAAGATGCCAGGAATAAGGGGGGAATAAATATTTTTGGACGTAAATTTGGTAATTATGAACAAGATATTATCATGCGATTAAGGTATAATTATCAGGACTAGGAATAGCGCCTCTAATAAAAATATAAAATAAAAGAAAAATAATTAAAATAAAAAAAGGATTTATTTAATCAAGGTAGAATATATAATATATCAAGTAATAAAAGCCTTTACGGACAATCTTTTTTTTGGTATTTATTTTAAATTTTATTATAGCAAACAAATAAATATTAAACAAATCAAAACTAAAGGAGGGTTTTTGATGAAAAGTAAGGTGTTTTGGCTTACATTTTTATTGGTAGTGGTATTAGCGAGTTCAGTAGCGGCAGTAGAAATTAACTTCTGGAATGGCTTTACAGGACCTGACGGTAAGGGTATGGCTAAAATGGTAGATCAGTTTAATCAGCTCCATGCCGGTAAAATTAAAGTAAATATGCAGGTGATTGGCTGGGGTGAGTATTATCAAAAGATAGTCACCTCTATTGCAAGCGGGAAAGCACCTGAGGTTGGGATTATGCATGTAGATCGCTTACCGGAATTTGCCGGCAAAGGGGTACTGGTCTCTTTAAATGATGTTATCACTGATTTAGGTTGGAGTGCAGATAACTTTATTGATGCAGTGTGGAAAGCAGGTATTTATCAAGGAGAACGTTATGGAATTCCCCTTGATATGCACCCATTAGCATTATATATTAATAAAGATTTATTCCGGGAAGCCGGATTAGACCCGGAGGATCCACCGAAAACTAAAGGAGAATTTTTAGAAGTTGCCAAAACCCTAACCAAAGATACTAATGGCGACGGCAAGATTGACCAGTGGGGTACGGCTATCCCCGGGAGTTGGCCCGGACCGCAGTTTATCGTTCCTACTTTAATTCATCAATATGGAGGGAAATATACTAATCAAGATGTGACCGAAGTCACTTATGATAGTCCGGCTGCTATTGAAGCTTTACAATTTGTCGTAGATTTGATTTATAAAGATCAAGTTTCTCCCAGGAATATTCAACAAGATGGGGAAGTGACTCTATTCAGGCAGGGTAAATTAGCGATGCATTTTAATGGGATCTGGATGATCAATGGGTTTAAAGCACAGGAAGGTTTGAACTTTATGTCATACCCTGTGCCCAGACTAGGCAACCAAATGGCAGTCACCGGCGGTTCCCATAATTTTGTGATTTTTCGTCAGCGCTACCATGATCAAGAAAAAAGAGATGCCGCTTTAAAATTTATTAAATACATTTCTAATAATAGTGCTGAATGGGCAACTTTTGGACAGATTCCTGCCCTTAACTCGGTAAGAGAGAGTGAAGACTTTCAGCGTTTAGAGCATCAAGCTGCTATTGCCGAAAAAATAGCCTATTTAGTATTCCCGCCACTGCATCCTGCTTTAAATGAAATTATTACTCCATTACATCAGGAAAGCAATTTAGCGATTCTGGGCAAAAAAACCCCGGAAGAAGCCTTAAGGGATGCGGCAAAAAGGGCGCAAAAAGCACTTGATGCCTATCATGATTAAGCATTAATGCGAATTATTGAGGAGGAGGGCTAACTCCTCCTCAATTTCTAAGAATGGAGAGAGCTGATGAAGCTAAAATTTGAACAAATAACACCTTATTTCTTTATTCTTCCCCATCTAGGGTTTTTCGCGGTCTTTTTGGCTTTCCCGGTTTTTTTTGGAATATATATAAGCATGCATCGCTGGGAATTGCTGGATTGGGAGAAACCGTTTATTGGATTCGGTAATTTCGCTAAAATATTTGACAGTACTACCATACAATACGAATATTTTTGGAATTCATTGGGTAATACCCTTAAGTTTGTTGTTTTTAGTTTGCCTTTTTTGGTTATTACAGGGTTACTATTGGCTCTCCTGATTAATCAAAATTTAAAGTTTAAAGGCCTGTTTAGATGTATCTTTTATACACCGGTCGTCCTTTCTATTACCAGTGTTACGTTGATGTGGAATTGGCTCCTTGATACACAGAGCGGGCTAATTAACTATATTTTAAGTCTTGGCGGATATACCCCTATTGCCTGGCTATCGACAACTGAATGGGCCTGGGTTTCTTTAGTTGTTGTTACTGTATGGTGGACGGTCGGCCAGAACATGTTACTTTTTTTGGCCGGATTACAGGATATCGCCGAACATCTTTATGAAGCCGCCAAAATAGACGGGGCTAATGCCTGGCAGCGTTTTTGGTCTATAACATTGCCTTCTTTAAAACCGACCACGCTTTTCGTAACCGTTATGACCACAATTGCTTCCTTCAATGTTTTTGGCCAGCCATATATGATGACACGTGGCGGACCAGGACGCGACACCCAGGTGGCGATCATGTATATTCAGGAAGAAGCCTTTTCCAATTACCGTTTCGGTAATGCCGCGGCAATGGCCCTGATTGTCTCAGTTTTTATTATTGTAATTAGTATTTTTCAATTTAGATTATTGTCTTCCGATGTCGAATATTAAAGGAGGGGATTAGCAATTAAGGCAAAGCTAAAGAGTTACCTGTTATTATTTTTAACTTTTTTACTGTCTGTTGGCTGGATTATACCGATCATATGGATGCTGTCGACCTCGCTTAAACCGGAGTCACAGACAATCGAATGGCCGATAAGTATTATCCCTGAAACATTTACCGGAGAGAATTATCGTGAAATATTTAATAATTCAGCGAGAACACCTATTTTCCGTTGGTTTTTTAACAGTATTTTGATTGCAACTGCTACAACGATTTTAGTGGTGTTTATTGATGCACTGGCAGCTTATGCTTATGCGCGGTTAGAATTTAAAGGGAGGAAGCTATTGTTCTGGTTGCTGATGACTACTATGATGGTTCCGCCGGTAACTAACTTAATCCCCAATTATATAATTGTAGATTCTTTTGGTTGGATCGATACCTATTATGCCATGATTTTCCCTGCGGCTGCTTCAGTTTTTGGGGTATTTTTGTTAAGGCAGTTTTTTAAAGGGATACCGAAAGAACTTGAGGAATCGGCATATATAGATGGGTGCAATAAGTTTCAGATTTTTTATCAAATAATATTACCATTAGCGAAACCAGCTTTAATCACCCTGGGGCTCTTTACTTTTTTAGGGTCCTGGAATGCGTTTCTCTGGCCTTTAATTGTGACTAATTCAGCTGAGATGAGGCCACTTACCCCCGGTTTATCCCTACTGCAAGGTTATTATATTATTGAACATGGTAAGTTAATGGCCGGAGCCTTTTTATCGGCAATACCTGTTATCATAGTCTTTGCTTTTGCTCAGCGCTATTTTGTACGGGGAATTTCTTTAACAGGTATCAAGGGATAAGCGAAATCTTTAAAATATACTTTAATAATTATATTAAAATAAATTATAGAAAAATATCACGATATGAGGAAAAAGGAGAGTTGGAAGTGGGCAAGAAGATTTTGAATTTAAACGGCAGCTGGAATTTTAGAACTGATCCAAAAGGCATTGGGGAATCAGAACAATGGCATCGAAAGGGATTTACCGGTCAGTTGGTAGATGTACCTGCTGTCTGGCAGTCATATAATCATGATTTAGTCAAGTACACCGGTTATGCCTGGTATAGCAAAGAGTTTACTTTTGAGCATAAAGAAAATGATCGGATCTTTATTAAATTAGAGGCAGTAGATTATTTAGCTGATCTTTGGCTTAACGGAAAGTATTTAGGTTCACATGAGGGGGGATACACCCCTTTTGGATTTGAAATAACCGAATTATTAACAGAAAAAGAGCATATCCTGGTGGTCAGGGTATATGACCCGGCCAATAATGAGGAAATACCTCATGGCAAACAGGGGAGCTGGTATACCAGGGCCAGCGGGATCTGGCAGGATGTTTCTCTGGTGAAATATGGAGCTAGTTTTATCGAAAATGTCTTAATTAGACCAGAGGTTGATCTAGAACAGGTCGGTTTTAAGATAAAGCTAAATTCAGCCGACCGAGTTAAAAATCCTGTTTTAGATATTAAGATTTTTGCTAAGGGAGAAGACCCGCTCTCTCAAAAATTTATGCTCCACCCGGATGATGATTATCTGGTATCTCTGCCTCAATGTAAACTATGGGAACCGGAAAATCCCTATCTTTATAATCTAGAAATATCCTTAAAGGATGGGGAGAGGGTCGTTGATCAGTTTGCAAGCTATTTCGGAATGAGAAAGGTTGAAACCAGGGATGGGAGGATCTATTTAAATAATAAACCCCTATATATCCGGGGGGCACTTGATCAGGCTTTTTGGCCGGAAACGATCTACCGGGCCAAAAGTAAGGATATGATTATTGATGAAATAAAAAAGGCCAAGGAGATGGGTTTTAATTTACTCCGCAAACATATTAAAACTGAAGACCCCAGGTACCTTGAGTGGGCCGATAAATTGGGATTACTGATTTGGGCTGAACCGGCAAATTATACCAGGTGGACACCACAAGCCAGAGAACGCTTTAAAAAAGAATATACCGCCATGGTAAACAGGGATTACAATCATCCCTCAATAATTATCTGGGGTATCTATAACGAAGAATGGGGTTTAGAAGGGAAGTTGCGGGATAATAAAGAGATGCAGGATTGGCTTAAGGATTTCTATCAATATGCTAAAGACCTGGATAGCAGTAGGCTGCTCTGTGACAACTCAGGATGGTCCCATATTAAGACAGATATTAACGATTATCACAGATATTTTGCTATTCCTGAGAATTATCAGGAGTGGCGGCAGGACCTTGAACAGTACGTTATAGCCCGGTCCGATCAGAATTTTGTAGATGGTTATACCGCCCAAAATGAGCCAATCATGATCTCTGAGTTTGGGATGTGGGGTTTGCCTGAGCTGGATGGTGTTAGGACTGGTGAATATCCCTATTGGTTTAAAGAGAATCAAGGGCATTGGGGGGAAGATTTTAAGCTCCCTGGCACGGCCCTTAAAAATTTCAAAAAATATCAATTGGACAGGATTTTTTCGGACTTTAATCAACTGGCCCTGGCCAGCCAGGACAGGGAACATAGAGGAGTTAAGTATCTTATTGAGGAGATTCGCAAAAGAGCTGATATCGCCGGGTATGTAGTTACTGAACTAAGTGATATTGAGTGGGAAACCAATGGTTTTCTCAAATATAACCGTGAATTTAAGTCTTTTTCCGATCAAGTTAATCGCTTTAATGAGGCTGTAAATGTGATGCTTGATCTGGAAAAACATAACTTATGGACTAAGGATCTATTTAGGGCTGTTCCCTATATTGTAAATAATACCGGTCTAACCTTTAATGGTATTCTAAAATGGGAACTGGCCGGGACAGGGATTAAAGGTTCAATAGATGTCAGTGTAAAGTCTTATTCTGTTACCAGGGTTAATGATCAGATAGTATTTAAGTTACCGGACCTTAATCAGTCGAAAGACTATAATTTTAAGTATGGTTTACTTAAAGATGGAAAGGAGATAGCCAGAAACAGTGAGGAGATAACAATTACTCCGACTGCTCAGGTAATGGTTTCCGGCAACAGAATCGTTACTGCCAACTTATCCAATGAATTCAAAAAAAAGTTAATTGCTAACGGATATATAGTAGATTCAGGGCCAGCTCACTCCAGGAGCGGCAGGGTTTGTTTAACAGGTAATTTGAATCAAAAAATTATTAATGATACACGCCGGGGCGGAAAAACCTTATTCCTGGCCGAAAAAGGTAGTAGTATTCTGGAAAAGGGTGGATTCAACTTTGAAAAGCTACCGGACGGAGAAAGCTGGGTCCGGGCAGCAACATTTAATTTTATCGACAATACGCTCTTTAAACAGGTACCACTTAATAAAATGTCCGGTTGGGAGTTGGCTGATTTATATGCTTCATATGTGATCAATAATCTGGATGATCTCGGTTATCAAAGAATTATATCCGGTATATTTGCCGGCTGGATCGGGAAATTAGCTGCATCAACTTTATTATTAAAAATGGGACAAGGGTATTTAGTTGTTTCTACTTTGAAACTGGAAAAACAATATAATCACCAGCCAATTGGGACAATACTGTTAAATAGTTTAATCCAATATCTTGACAGTTTAGGAGGCATTTAAATGGTGATGCCGGGAGTAAGTCAAAAATTAGTAAAAATATTAGTATTAATTTTTATCAGTATATTGCTTCTTGCAAGGGAGGAAATTGTCTTGGCAAATACTTACACTAATCCGGTAGGAAATATTACTAATATTGGCGACCCTTTTGTCTTGAAATATCGAAATAAATATTACTTGTATGCTACATCTATGCCTACTTTAGGGTTTAAAGTATGGGTAGCAGATAATTTAGTTGATTGGGAGTTAGCCGGAATGGCCTTTGATTCAGCCGGGGAAGGTAATAAATGGGGGATAGGAGACTTTTGGGCCCCGGAAGTTATCAATTACGATGGGAAGTTTTATATGACGTATAGTGCCCGTGATTTAGACGGTCATCTAAAGATTGCCCTGGCTGTAAGTGACGATCCGTTGGGACCTTTTATTAATCAGCAAGCCCCCCTTTTTGAGCGGGGATTGTCGTTTATTGATGGCCATATTTTTATTGATGATGATGGCACCCCTTATTTATATTATAGTAAGGATTGTTCGGAAAATATAATTGACGGCAAACATATCAGTCAGATTTTTGTCCAGGAAATGAGCGAGGATTTGACCGGATTAAAGGGAGAGGCGGTTCTGGCAGTTGAACCCAGCCAATCCTGGGAAGGAATTTCCGAGCAATGGCAATGGAATGAGGGGGCATTTGTCTTAAAATATCAAGGTTTATATTATTTAATGTATTCGGCCAATTTTTATGCTTCCGCTGAATATTCGATTGGCTATGCCACGGCAACTCATCCCCTTGGTCCTTGGACTAAATATGAAGGAAATCCAATTTTAAAACAAGATCTCTGGCAAGGAGTTTCCGGACCTGGACATAATAGTGTTACCCTTTCACCTGATTATAGTGAATTTTTTATTGTATATCATACCCACAGCTATCCTGATTTGCCCAGTGGGGATAGAACAGTAAATATCGATAGATTATATTTTGAGGATGGTATCCTCAAGATCAAAGGACCGACCCGTAGTCCACAACTTCTGCCATCCGGCAGCAAATAAAAAGCTAATCCCGGCTTAAAAAGCCGGGATTTTTTAAAGTTATTGAACCGCTTTCTGATTATTGATATAATAAAATCATGGAAATTGAAAAAAAGGGGGGAAGAGTAGTGAGTAACAATAGTTTTAAAATTCAATTAGTTTTTTCAATAATAATGGTAGTCCTGATCGATATACTATTGACCGTGATCTGGTTGCAAAAGGGGATAGATATTACTACTTATCTGTTTATTGTTATTGCCCTGCTTACTTGGCCGGTAGCAGTCTTTATAACTTTTAAACAAGCAGCTAGTCATGTTGATGATAGTGCCGAGAATAGCGGCCGGGCTCCGGTAAAATTAAGCATAGTTGTTTGGCTTTTGTTGTCCGGTGTTTTGCTCGGATATAACTTCTACCTGGAAGGTAGTTTAACCTGGGCATTTTACCCTGTGGCCGGTATTACATTGTGGCCGTTAGGGATGTTTTTGTATAACTACCTCTATAAAAAATTAATTTAGCAACTGTCCCTGCCTGTTGTTTTAGTCTTTTTATAAACCGAATATTTTTATGGGGCTCCAATCAACTCAAGCCAACGTTGAACTCCTGGGGCTTTTTTTCTTTTTTTATTAATAACCATATAGCTTGCTATGGTTGGGGGATGGATATCGACTAGCTTTACTTCGACCAATTCTCTTTTCAATAATTCCCTTTGGACTGCCGACCTTACAACAAAGGCAAAACCTAATTTGGCTTGGAGACACTCAATTATCAATGAGATCTGGTCAATATGAAAAGAAAAGGTATAGTTCCTGGGAAAAATGTTAAAAATCCACTCATTAAATCCATCGCCTAAGTCAGCAAACAAAAGCCGTAGCTGATATAAATCTTTGCCCGAGATTCCTTCAGGGTATTTTTGGTGTTCCGGATGGGTAACAAGGATAATTTCTTGTTGGCCAAGTAAGTAAGATTCTAATTTTGGTGATTTGTTTTTAATCTGGACATAACCAACATCTAAAACCCCATCAGTTAATAACTGTAAAATTTGATCAGAGTGATTAATCATGACTTTTAAGGAGATAGCAGGGAATTTCACCAGGTAGGTTGGGACTAGATGAGCAAGAGAACCCCGATAAATAGAATCTATTACACCAATATTGAGATAATCCTGATAGTTGGAAAAAATGTTTAGCTTTTTTAATCCTTCCCGTTCAATAACTATTAACCGCTGAACGTAAGGAAGAAAAGTCTTCCCGGCATTGGTCAGTTCTACTTTTCGGTTAGAACGAATAAACAATGTTTTCCCCAAGTATTTCTCCAGTTCCTGGATGCGATTAGAGACGGTCGATTGAACTATATTAAGTTTTTCAGCAGTTCTTGAAAAATTCAAGGTTTCAGATAGAACGATAAAGGTTTTATAAGTATCGTAATCCAAGGATAATCGCCCCCTTTTATAATTTACTATCGAAAAAATAGATAAATACTTATTAAAATATTCGTTATACAAATAACAAATCCTTTTATAAAATATTAGTAAAGTAAAAAAAGAGGGTGGATGTCATGAATAAAATAAACGCTAGATTAAAGGGATTTTATTGTTTACATTGTGGGGAAAGATTTAGGGTCGCTGACTATTTGACCGGGTGTTTATCCTGCCAACAAAAGTCTTTGCCGGTGAGTTTAGCTCCCTATTACCAGGGAACCGGCCGGATAAAAAATAATCAAGAAAGGATGTTTCGCTATGGTGAATTTTTACCTTATCCGGATTTTCCCTCTCTCGGCGAAGGAAGTACACCACTGGTGAAAGTAAAGAGATTAGCGGAAAAGTATCGGCTGAATTTACTATACGTAAAAAATGAGTTTCAAAATCCGACTGCATCTCACAAAGATCGAATGAGCCCGCTGGTCATTGCCCGTGCGATTGCGCTCAAGCGAAAAATTGTGTCAGCCGCATCAAGCGGAAATGCCGGGGTATCGCTGGCAGCTTATGCAGCATTAACCGGACTAAAGTGTAAAATCATTACCCAGCCAAATATCAACCCTATCTGGAAAAGAGCCATCGAAAAAATGGGGGCAGAGATAATTTATACAGCTAGTTCGGAAGAGCGATGGACCTTTTTGCAAGAGAGGGTGCAAAAGGAAGGCTGGTATCCAGCTACCAATTTTATTACCCCGCCGGTTGGGAGTAACCCCTTTGGGATTCAGGGGTATAAAACTATTGCCTATGAGCTCTATCAGGATTTACAGGGCCAGCTGCCCGACTGGGTTTTAATCCCTACGGCCCGGGGTGATCTGTTATGGGGAATTTATCAAGGTTTTAAGGAATTACAGGAGATGAAAAAATTCAATAAATTTCCACGCTTAGTGGCGGTTGAGCCGTTCGAACGAATAAACAAAGTACTAGCCGGGGCTGACTATCGACTCGATTTTGCCGGAGATTATCGGCTGACCCCGTCAGTTGGCGGAACTACCGTAACATATCAATCAATTCAGGCGGTAAAAGATTCAAAAGGATGTGCCGTAAATATCCTACCGGAAGAGGCGGAGGCAAATATTAACGAGATTTCCAGTTGCGGCTTATATCTGGAATCTTCTTCAGCTCTTTTAATCGGTGCACTCAAAAAACTACTAAAGCAGGGCTTATTTTCGGAGAATGATTGTGTTGTAATGGTGGCTACATCCAGTGGTTATAAAGACTTACCGCAAATTTAAAGTTGCTTTATCGTACAAAATGGAGGAAATAAAAAATTACAACATTTTTAAAAAAACATAGGAATAAAAAGGGATTTATTTAAAGATATTGAATAAATATAATGAGGACTAAAATATACAAAAAACTAAAGAGACGTCAAATTGCTATTATTGATAAAGACTATGAGAACGGGAAAACTACAAGCTTTATTTGCTGTTATTACTTTAAAATTTTCAAAAATATCTTTATAAATAGAGAATAACATGATATTATTTGTCGCATCAAAACACATCCAATGGCATTATGGAAGATTAGATCGTGAGATGATAATTAGGTATGAGTAATAGAAAGAAGTAAACAATACTATCGGTTACTTTTTTAGTATCAATGACTTCTTTTGCCACATTGCTTTTAAGTTTAGATAGAAAGGGCGTGTTATTTTCACAGTAATCATTGAATTTCTGATAATCTATTGATAAATTTTCAGGATATATTAATAAAAAACTTAAATATTAAAGTTTGATACAAACTTTTGTATTTATTTACTATAAATTATATTGGGGGTATAATCGTGAAAAAACTATTTTTTTTAAAATGTTTGCTATTGCTTTTGTTGATAAGTTATGGTTTGTCCGTAGTTCAAGCAGAAGAGCAAGCCCTTTATGACTCATTGTCGCTCGAGCAAAAATTAGCTGACTTTAATTATTTGTATCAGGGTTTAGCAGAGAATTACCCCTATTTTGGTGTATTGCAGCGGGAAAGGGATTATGACTGGCTGGCCGATAAAGAGGAATTTGAAGAGATAATCAAAAGGACTAAAAATGATATTGAGTTTTATCAAGTATTTAAGGGAATAATCGACAGGATCAATGATAAGCATACCCATGTTTTGTCCCCTTCATTTTATAACTATGTTAAACATGTATTTGATATCGCAATAAAAGAGCATGATTATGATCAGCTGTTACAACCGGGGATAATCGATTTACTTAAAAATGAAAAGTCTGAAGAAATTTACTCCAGGTTAGCGACTGATGATCAGACAATCAAAAGTGATAACCTTAATGGTAGTGCTCAATCTGGCAAAAATAGAAAGCAAGGAAATATAAGGACGAAGATTATCGAAGAAAATAAAATTGCTTATGTTAAAATACGTTCATTTAGTCTAGGATATCAAAAAAAAGACCGGGGACAATTAATAGATTTCTGGAAAAAAATTGGCCATTATCCCTACCTGATCATAGATATCAGGGGAAATGGAGGAGGCTCAGATACTTATTGGTTGAACAACATAGTCGGGCCAATAAATAATCAAGAGCGGGAATTAATTAGCTATTCTGTCTATAAAGGGGGGAATTATTCGAGGCAGTTAATCGAAACCGAAAAGGGCGGAGAGCTTTCAAGTCCATTTATTAAAGCTCAAAAAACCAGCTGGCATCCAATTGACTACTTACCACCAAAAGAAAATTATCCACCGGAGTTAAAAAAAGAATTTAAATATTTTAACAAAGCGGAGTACATAATTGGACCGGGGCCTTTCCCTTTTGAAGGGCAAATTTATTTGCTGATTGACGACAGGGTCTATTCTGCTGCCGATAATTTTTGTATCTTTGCCAAAACGACTAATTGGGCTACTTTAGTCGGAGAGTCGACCACTGACGGTGGTAGTGGTTCTACTCCCCTTATTATGGCACTGCCCAATAGTGGATTATTGGTAAGGTTTTCGGCCAGGGCCGGTTTAAAGGCTGATGGCAGTATGTATGAGGAATTTCATCTCAGGCCGAATATAGTGAGTAACAACCCACTAGAGAAAGCACTTAAAATGATTTATTTTAAACTGGGAAAAGATAATAAGGTTACGGACTCATTATCTGTCGATCCATTGGAAGAAGTGCTTAACATAATCAATAATCAGTAATCCTTCTCGAATTTTTTTCACATAATTGCTTTGATGGGTGCTGTCATTAAAATAAAACCAAGTATATTATTCCCGGGGTGCTAACCGGGTTTTTATTTTTGGGCTTGACAGAGCAGGTAAGATGTGTTATATTCTTTAATATGTTAAAGTAGTAAATAAATAAAGGAATGATTGAAATGAGCGATTACGGTTTAAAATCTCCCCGCGGGATGAAGAGTTATTTGCCGGAAATAGCCTGGCAATTAAACGAACTTAGTGCCAGAATTAACCGGGTCTTCCGATGTTGGGGATATCAACCGATTATTACCCCTACCCTGGAGTATTACGATTCACTAATACTCGGGATGGGGAAGCGGCTAAAACGGGATATCTATAAATTGATTGACTACCGGGGGGATATCCTGGCTCTTCGTCCGGAAATGACCGCCCCGATTGCCCGAACCATGGCCGGGCGGCTTGATCAATTATCTTTTCCCCAGCGCCTGTGCTATCAGGCTTCTGTCTTTAGATATGAACAACCACAGACCGGAAAGGACCGGGAGGTCTT
Organism: Halanaerobiales bacterium; assembly: GCA_022360715.1. Lineage (GTDB taxonomy): Bacteria > Bacillota > Halanaerobiia > Halanaerobiales > DTU029 > JAKSCG01. Next base: position 20,612 of record JAKSCG010000053.1, on the reverse strand, counting down.
TCAAATCGGGGTGGAATTGATCGGAGAAAAGTCTGAGCTGGCTGACGCTGAGGCGATTATCCTGGCGATCGAAGCCCTGCTAACAACGGGAATCAGAGATTTTACCATTGATATCGGTCATGTCGGTTATCTGGAAGGGTTGATGAACAAGGTCAGGCTAGGTGAAAGGGAAAAGACGGCAATTAAGACTTATTTAAGCCGCCGTGATCTGGTCGGTCTGGGCAATTATATTGACAAACTTGGCCTAAGTGAGCAGGAACAGGATTTATTACTTGCTTTACCCCGATTGAGAGGGGGACAGGCTATTTTAGAACAGGCCGGCGCATTATCGGCGGACAGCCAGTCCGAGCGAGTAATTGATCGACTGAACCGGTTATATTACTATCTGGCAGACTATGGACTGGCCCGCTATATCGCTTTTGACTTGAGTTTATTGCGTGATTTTGAATACTATACCGGAGTTGTCTTTGAGGGCTTTACAGCTAAACTCGGTTATACGATCTGTGGGGGAGGACGATATGATCATCTAATCCGGCAATTTGGCGGGCGGGACCTCCCGGCAATTGGTTTTGCGATAGGTCTGGAGCGGGTCAGACTGGCCCTGCAAAAACAGGACTTTCGATTTACCCGACCGGGCATTGATGGTTTAATCGTTTTTTCCCGGAATAGTAGTAGAGTTGCTTTGAAAGTGCTCAGAGAGCTGCACCGCCAGGGAAAGGTAGTGCTCATCGAAGAGCGGGAAAGGATTGACCCGGCTTTCCTGAACCAGGTAGCCAAAAGAGGGATCTGCAAAATAATCTCCTTTGGTAATGGCTTGCCTGACGAGATAGAGCTATTTCAGGTCAAAGCAGAGGTAATCGAGCAAGAGGTAATCAGGCTGGAGGACGGATGGGAGGAAAGGGTATGGGCGCATTGATCACAGCACTACCCAAAGGAAGACTGTTACCGGAGGTGCTCGCTCTCCTGCGGCAGAGTAACTTTATTTCCGACGAGCTGGCTATTGAAGAAACTTCCCGGCAGTTGATCTTTACCGACCCGCTAACAGGCTATGCCTTTTTACTGGCTAAACCAAAAGACGTACCCGTTTATGTCGAACACGGTGCGGCTGATATCGGGATTACCGGAAAGGATGTGATCCGGGAGCATGGAAAGCATCTTTATGAAATGCTGGACCTGGAAGTGGGGTTGTGTAAATTGGTCGTAGCTGCCCCTGAATGCAGAGGGATTGAGCGGCTCGATCAGATTGTGGAACACAGTCGGGTAGCTACTTCTTACCCCGGTATTACCAGGGACTTTTTTAATCGGCACGGTATTCAGGTTGAGATCATTCGCTTAAACGGTTCGGTTGAGCTTGCCCCGTTGATCGACCTGGCCGACCTGATCGTCGATCTTAGCTCCAGCGGTTGTACATTAAGGGAGAATAAACTGATTACACTAGCTGAGGTTTTAATTTCTTCAGCCAGATTAATCGTAAATAAGGTTAGTTATAAGACAAAATATCAGCTCATCGGGAGATTAATCGAAAGCTTAAAGGAAGGAAAGGGGAAAGAGGATGCAGCAATTTTGTTATCAAACAGACCAAAACAGGATTGAAGAGCTGTTGCGGAAAAGGAGATTTAACTGGCAGGATCACCGATTCGACCTGGTCAAAGAAATTCTGGATCAAGTTAGTTCAGACGGTGATCAGGCTTTAATCAAACTTACCGAAAGATTTGACCAGGTATCCTTAACAGAACTCCGGGTCGGGTCAGCAGAAATTGAAGAAGCCTATCGGCGGATCGAGCCAGGCTTTATCAAATCACTGAAAAAGTCGATTACCAATGTCAGTAATTACCACCGCCAACAACTGCCCCGGAACTGGTTTACTTATGACAACGGGAATATGGTCGGGCAGTTAATTACCCCTTTACAAAGGATCGGAGCCTATGTGCCGGGGGGAAGGGCGGCTTATCCTTCTTCAGTGGTGATGACAGTGGCCCCGGCCCGGGTGGCCGGAGTTGCAGAGGTAGTGCTCGTATCACCGCCCGATCAGCAGGGGAAGGTTAATCCCTATACACTGGTGGCCGCAGCCGAATTGGGTGTGGAAGAGATCTATAAAATCGGGGGAGCTCAGGCTGTGGCTGCCCTGGCCTTTGGTACTGAAACGATTAGGGCGGTAGATAAAATTGTCGGTCCCGGTAATATTTATGTTACCCTGGCCAAAAAGTTGGTCTACGGACTGGTTGAAATCGATCTGTTGGCTGGTCCCAGTGAATTATTAGTGCTGGCTGATCAAACTGCCCGCCCGGAGTTGATTGCTGCGGATCTGCTGGCCCAGGCTGAACATGACCCGCTGGCCGTGCCAATTTTGATTAGTGATTCAGCCGACTTACTCAGGGAGGTAAGGGTGGCTCTCGATTTACAACTGCGGGAATTACCCCGGGCTGAGATTGCCCGCCGGTCAGTAATGGCCGAGGGAATTATGATTATAGTAAAGGATCGGAAAGAAGGTATAGAACTGGTCAATCGTTTCGCCCCCGAACATTTGGAATTGTTAGTGAAAAATCCCTTGGTTGTTTTGGGGGAGATCAGGAATGCCGGGGCAATTTTTATCGGTGAATATTCCCCTGAACCGGTCGGTGATTACCTGGCCGGCCCTAATCATGTTTTACCAACCGGGGGAACCGCCCGTTTTGCTTCACCGCTTAATATTGATGACTACCTTAAAAAAAGCAGTCTTATTTATTATCGGGAAGAAGAGTTGAGCGCAGTGGCCGGGGATATAATCAAACTTGCTGAGCTGGAACAACTTGACGGCCACGCCAGGGCCGTTGCCATTCGTTTTAATCAAGCCAAGCAGAAAGAATAAAACAAGGAGGATTGATCATGATTATATTGGAGCGGAAGACCAGGGAAACAGAAATAAATTTAAAGCTGGAGCTGGCTGGGGAAGGCAAGAGCAAAGTAGCGACCGGGATCGGTTTTTTTGATCATATGTTAGAACTTTTTGCTTTTCATGGCTTTATTGACCTGGAACTGGAAGTCAACGGTGACCTGGCGATCGATGAACATCATACGGTGGAAGATGTCGGGATAGTGCTCGGTCAGGCCCTTCAGCAGGCCCTGGGTGATCGGAGAGGTCTTAAGCGTTATAGTAATATTACCCTCCCGATGGATGAGACCTTGATCCAGGTAGTAATTGATCTAAGCAGCCGGCCCTATTACTGTGACGATTTTTCTTTCCGGCGGGAACGGGTCGGAGAGTTCCCGGTAGAGCTACTGGGTGAATTCTTCCGGGCGCTGGTTAATAATGCCGGAATGACCCTGCACTTTTTAATGTTGCGAAATGGTAATGCCCATCACCTGTTAGAGGCCTGTTTTAAAGGTTTTGGCCGGGCTCTGGATCAAGCATCTCTCCCGGAGCAACGACTCCGGGATAAACCCCTCTCCACTAAAGGAAGTTTAAGTGAAGGGGGACGTCATTGATTGCGGTTATTAATTATCGGCTCGGTAATCTGGGTAGTGTGGTCAAGGCTTTTCAATATCTGGGGATTCCGGTACAACTGACCGCTGATCCCCGGGAGATTAAAAAGGCTGCCGGTCTGGTCCTTCCCGGAGTCGGCGCTTTCGGTAAAGGGATGGAAAACTTAAGAAAAAATGGGCTGGATCAGCTGATTAAAGCGGAAGTTGGCCGGGGAAAACCCCTGTTGGGCATTTGTCTGGGTCAGCAACTGCTCTTTGAGGGAAGTGAAGAAGCGGCAGGTATCGACGGATTGGGTCTCCTCCGGGGTTGGGTTAAGAAATTCAGCAGCCGGGAAGTGGGTAAAGTTCCGCATATTGGTTGGAATCGGGTAGAAGCAGTCAGAACAGATCAATTACTAAATGGATTAAGTGATAATTACTTTTATTTTGTGCATAGTTATTATGTCCTCCCGGAGAATAAAGAAGATATTTTGGGGGAAACCAGTTATGGTAAACGGATTTTTGCTTCAGTAGTTAACCGGGGTCAGATCTGGGGTTTACAGTGTCACCCCGAAAAAAGCGGGAGAATTGGACTTAGTCTACTGAAAAACTTTGGAGAGGTGGTTAATGATGGAGGTAATTCCGGCGATTGATTTAAGAGGAGGGTGCTGTGTGCGCCTGGTTCAGGGGAACTTTGCCCGGGAGGTAGTTTATAGCCGGGACCCGGTTAAAATGGCCGACTACTGGCAGGAGCAGGGTGCATCCCGCCTACACCTGGTTGATCTGGACGGGGCCCGGGCCGGCCAGCCGGTAAATCTGGCTTTGATTAAAGAGGTCGTTACCCAACTGGAGATACCGGTTCAGTTGGGCGGGGGGATTAGATCGATCAAGATTATGGAAAACTACCTGGCAACCGGGGTGGACAGGGTAATCCTCGGTACTCTGGCCCTGGAAAAACCAGAGCTGCTCGCAACAGCGGTCAGTCGCTTTGGGAGTGAGCGCATTGTGGTTGCTGTTGATAGCCGAGCAGGTAAAGTGGCGAGCCGGGGTTGGCTGGAGACCAGTGAGCAGGGGGTGGAGGAATTGATCAAAGCGGTGCAAGGGAGCGGGGTTAATATCTTTATCTATACTGATATCAGTCGGGACGGGATGTTAAATGGTCCTGATTTCAGCGGTCTGACAAAGCTCCAGCAAATTAGCGGGATTGAGTTAATTGCTTCCGGTGGGGTAGCATCGTGGAATGACCTGGAAAAACTGGCTGAACTCGGACTCAGCCAAGTGATCATCGGTCAAGCCCTTTATAACGGGGATATTTCCCCTGATTTTGCTCGCTTTAAAGGATTGGGGGAATAATTTATGCTGACCAGGCGGATCATCCCCTGCCTTGATGTCAAGGACGGACGGGTAGTTAAAGGGATAAATTTTGTTGAACTGCGTGATGAAGGCGATCCGGTGGAAATGGCAGGCTATTATGACCGTTCCGGGGCCGATGAGCTGGTTTTTCTGGATATAACGGCAACTCATGAGCAGCGGGATATTATCCTGGAGATCGTAAAAACAACAGCCTCCCAGGTCTTTATCCCCTTTACGATCGGGGGAGGAATCAGAACACTCGGGGATATTTATTCGATTCTGCTGGCGGGAGCAGATAAGGTTTCAATTAATTCGGCTGCTATTGAGGAGCCTGATTTAATCACCCAGGGAGCCCGGCGTTTTGGAAGCCAGTGTATGGTGGTGGCGATTGATGCCAAGAAAAAGGGGTGCGGGTGTTGGGAGGTTTATAGTCAGGGGGGGAGAAAAGCGACCGGCCTTGATGTAATTGAATGGGCCCAAAGGGTTGAAAGCCTGGGGGCCGGAGAAATCCTATTGACCAGTATGGATGCGGACGGGACCAGAGAAGGTTATGATCTGGAGCTGCTCAGAACAGTAGCCGAGACGGTCAAGCTTCCTTTGATTGCTTCCGGCGGAGCGGGAAAAGCTGAGGATTTGAAGGATGCTCTGCTTCAGGGTAAGGCTGATGCTTTGCTGGCCGCCTCGATCTTTCATCAAAAAGAATATACTATTCGAGAGGTCAAAGAGTATCTGGCCGGGGAAGGGATTGCGGTCAGATTGCTTAATTAATAAATGGTGGTGGGGTGGTTAGATGAATTCAATAATTAAGCAGGTTAATTTTGATCACAAGGGTTTGGTACCGGCAGTATTGCAGGATATCAACAGTCGCGAGGTATTGATGCTGGGCTATATGAATCGGGAAGCCCTGGAAAAAACGATTGAAAGCGAGAAGGTCTGTTTCTGGAGCCGTTCCCGCCAGGAACTATGGTTGAAAGGGGAAACCTCAGGAAATTATCAAACTGTGAAAGAGATCAGGGTTGATTGTGATCATGATGCCCTGTTAATTCTGGTTGAACCAGCAGGGCCAGCCTGTCATACCGGAAAACAGAGTTGCTTTGACCAGGCTTTAATCGGTAGAGGTAGTGACCGGTTAGTCAGCTCCGGGCCGGAAAAGCTCTTTTTTTTATCAAAACTGGAACAATTAATCGGAGAGCGGAGGAGCAATCCCCTTCAGGGTTCATATACCAGCTATCTCTTTCAGAAAGGGTTGGATCAGATTTGTCAGAAAGTCGGCGAGGAAACAACTGAACTAATTATTGCGGCCAAAAATCAAAATAAAGAGGAGATTATTGCCGAAACAGCGGATCTGTTTTATCACTTATTGGTGTTGCTCAAGGAAAATCAGCTTGCCTGGGAAGAGATTGTGGTTGAACTGGAGAGAAGGAGCTAAGTACGGGAATAAACCCTCATATTTTTTATTAAAATATATAAACTATAAGGTAGGATTTACTTTTCTTTGCTCGAATTATATATGTAGATCGAAAATAAGTGTTGGGGGTAAACACATGGAAAATTTCGTCTTCCAAAACTCGACCTAAATAATCTTTGGTCAGGGGACAGAAGACCAGGTCGGTAATTTCAAAAAGCTGGATAAATAAGATGTGCTGAAGATCGATCAACTGGCCCGCAATACTAACTGATTAATAAAAGGGGTGGTAGCGCAGTGTCTGAGTATCAGCGAATACTAATTCTGGAGAATGAACTGGAAGCAGGTTTAATCACATCGGCCCTGGAAGATAAGGGTATTCCTTATCAGATCAGGAGTTATCGTGACCCGGCTTATGATAATCTCTTTCAAGCCCAGCTCGGTTGGGGTTATTTGGAAGCCCCGCTTGAATATAAAGAGGAAATTCAAGCACTTTATCAGGAATTAGTCGGGGAGAATAAAAATTGAGGTTAAAGGGATTTAAACCGGCAAGATTTTTGGCCGGCGATCAGTTTTCCGCCGAATATCTCCGGGAAATGGAAAAAGGTGTGGTTAAATGTATGGCCTGATCTTGGAAGGGGGCGGAGCCAAGGGGTCCTATCAAATTGGGGCTTATCAGGCGATTGAGCAGTTGTCACTGGGGATTAATGGAGTGGCCGGCACATCGATTGGTGCGTTGAACGGGGCGATGATTGTTCAGGGTGAATGGGAAAGGATTTATGAGCTGTGGTATAATATTAGTCCTTCTCTGGTTTTTAGAGTTGATGATCAGTTGCTGGAAGAATTGCTCAATTTTGATCTCAGCCAGGAAAATTTACTTTATTTACTAAAAAAAGCCAAAAGGGTGTTTAATAACCGCGGGCTGGATATCGGTCTGATCAAAAAGATCCTGGTGGAAAACATCAGGGAAGAGGCGATCCGGGCGGCCAAGAAAGATTTTGGAATAGTTGCTTTTAATCTCTCGGAGATGAAAGCGCTTGAGCTTTTTCTGGAAGATATCCCGGTCGGTAAATTAGTGAATTACCTGATGGCCAGTGCTTATTTTCCGGCCTTTAAGCTGGAAAGGATGGAGGGAAAGTTTTTTCTGGATGGGGGGGTTTATGATAACCTACCGATTACTTTATTGGGGTCGCGCGGTTATCGAGACCTGATTGTGATCAGGACTTATGGTCGGGGTCGGATCAGGAAGTTTCCCCAGCAAGATTATAATATTACTTATATCAAGCCTGTAGAAAACCTGGGGGGGATATTGGATTTCAGCCAGGACCGGGCCAGAAAAAATCTGAAAATGGGTTATTTTGACGCTCTGCGGGTTTTTCAGGGACTGGCGGGGAGCAAGTACTACCTGGAGGCTACTGCCGATGAAGACTATTACCTGCGCTTATTCCTGAAACTGGGTCAGGAAAAGATTAGCAGGATCGGTCAACTCTTTGGCCTTGAACCGCTCCCTTATCAGCGTTTACTCTTTGAATTTATTATTCCCAGACTGACAGTGCTGCTGGACTTAAAAAGGGATTGCAGTTACCGGGAGATTGCGCTTAGTCTGCTGGAACGGGTAGCCGAAAAATTGGCCATGGAAAGATTCCGGATCTATCAACTGGAAGAATTTATGGCTGAAATTATCCGCAACTTTCCAACCCGACAACAAGATGCCTCGAAACATATTCCCGAGTTTATTCGCCAGCACGACCTCCTTTCCCGGGCGGTCAGGGATGAACTCCTCCAGGATATTATTACGGTTATTTTTAGTTAACGACTTACTTTTTCGGTGGCAAGGTTTGCCAGGGGGTGGGCAATGGAAAAGAGGGGAAGAGTCAGGGACTATGGTTTGACAGTCGGCAATCTGGTTCCGGGCCGATATAATGCGATTACAGATGTTCCCGGGGTTGCGATCGGACATCAGACCCTGATTACGGGTGAAGGGAGATTAATTGTGGGGGAAGGACCGGTTAGAACCGGCGTGACGGCAATTAAACCCCATAATGGAAATATGTTTCGTGAGAAACTGGTTGCAGCCAGTCATATTATCAATGGTTATGGTAAATCAGTCGGTCTGGCTCAGATCGAGGAGCTGGGTTTGCTGGAGACTCCGATATTACTGACAAATACCCTTAATGTGGGCCGGGTAGCTGACAGCCTGCTCGATTATATGATTGAACAGGCCCCGGAGATCGGAATTACCGCCAGTACGGTTAATCCGGTTGTCTGTGAATGTAATGATAGTTATTTAAATGATATCCAGGGGAGACATGTGGGGAGAGAGCAGGTATTCTCAGCCCTAAATTCTGCTTCTTCAGGCCCGGTGGCCGAGGGAGGAGTCGGGGCCGGTACCGGGATGTCCTGTTTTGGGTTTAAGGGTGGAATCGGTACAGCTTCCCGCTTGATCCGGCTCGGCCGGGAACAATTCACCTTAGCAGCTTTACTCCTAAGCAATTTTGGCCAGACCGCTGAGCTAATCATAGCCGGTGTTCCGGTTGGGCGTGAACTGTTAAAGCGAGGACTTGCCCCCAGGGTGCTCCATCCCGCTGGTGAAGGGGACGGCTCGGTAATTATCATCATCGCCACTGATTTGATTTTAACGGCCCGCCAGTTAGGACGGGTTGCCCGCCGGGCAGCACTTGGTTTAAGTCGGGTTGGTTCATATGTTGCCCATGGCAGCGGAGATTTTGTGTTGGCTTTTTCGACGGGCTTTAAATATCCGGCTCAGGAACAAAGGGTATCCCTGGCAAAACCCTTTTTTAATGAAGACAGATATATTAACACCCTTTTTCAGGCGACAGTTGAGGTGACTGAAGAGGCGGTGCTTAATTCCCTTTTTACCGCCCGGACGGTTGTCGGTAGAGATAATCACTGCCGGGAGTCGCTCCCGATCAATGACGTCCTGGATATTTTGTCGAGTTATCATGCTTTGGCAGAATAGAAATTAACGCCGGAAGTGCTCCGGCGTTGTTTATCACCAGCCCTGATTCTGGCTATAGGGGTCCTGGTAGTTGATGTACTGGGAATATTTTTGTTTAACCTGCTCGATATCCTGGGCTGGGGCGGCCTGGAAGCTATAAAAGCCGTCTTTAAACATGAGGTTAAAGAGTTCCCTGGCACAGTCATGGGTCTCCAATAAAATTTGTCTGATATCCTGATAGAGCTCACGATGGCTGGTCTCCCGGACAAAGACATTAAAGCCATCAGTTAGGTATTTTTCACTGGCCAGGATATCATTGAGCAAGTCACGATTATTCATGGCCGGTCCCTTGATCGGGGGGACAATATTGGCCTGGGGATTTTTGATCGTCGTTTCGGTTGGTTGAGGATGCTGTTGGCCGTACTGGTGATGTTGTTGACCATAATGTTGTTGCCGGTGATGATTTTGTAAATATGGTTGATGATCATTAGACTGTTGATTGAACTGCTGTCCGGGGTTGCCGTGTTGTTCGGCCGGTTGCCGGTGGTAATGTTGTTCATGATCCCGCCGGTTCTGGTCAATTGCCTGGTGATTGTGGCGGTTGCTATAATGCTGTTTACCCTGTGGACCAAAGTGAGAACCGTAACGATGTTGAACCCGATACTGGTTATGCTGATCCTGTTCGATATGCTGTTTTTCCCTATTATTGTCTTCCATCATAATAACCCTCCTAATGAGTTTTTCCCGGTGTTTGATTGGGATCAACGTGTTTGAGTAATATTTTAAAGTGTTTTTCATGCATCCGGCCAGCCCGGTCAATTGCCTGTCTTATTTCACCATCACTACATTCCTGCGCAAAGTGTCGACACTTTTTCATCACCAGTAATTCCCAGGACATGGCATCTTTTAAGTAATCCAGGTCCTTGCCGGTCAAAATAGCTGGTGGTTGCTGCATCGTTTGTTGGTTTGGTCGATAGGTATTTTGTTCCATTATTTTCACTGCCTTTCTAGTATTTTTTACATTATTTATTATCTGGAATTTTATCCATTTTCATGATGGGAATTTATTCTAAATTATTTTTTGCTTTTATCTCGGTTTTATTTTTTTTCGATTTAAGGGTTTTGGACGGAATAAAGGCCAGGCATGGTAAGATTAATGGCCAGTAAGTCTGGATGTACTGCCAACAATATTCTTGCAGACCTTGTTGATAAACCAGGCTGGCCATGACGACAATTAAGCCCAGGAACAGCGGCCAATAATCGTGGTTACCGGCCGGCTGAGCGCTATTTCTTAAATAGGGATTAAGGATAAAGATGCCGATCAGAGCCAAACCGATCATGATTGAAATAATTAATTCTTGGCTTAAGCCCATGGTTAATTGGTTAGCGATTAAAATCTGGCCGACTCCGACTCCCACCATAACCATCCCTAAAATAAGTAGTGAGATTAGCCGATTTTTAAAGTAAAAGAACAGGAGCAAAAGCAAACCTATGTAAAGCAAAAACGGATCAGTGCGCAACAGGAACAGATTTCTGGTTAGCAGATATAATCCGGTAGTAGTGACGAGCAAATTGGTGAAATTAAGATTGATAAATCGCAATTTAAAAACCCCCCTTTTTTTGTTATAATATTGTATGTGGAAAAAGAAAAAGGGTGCAGTCAGGAAAAAGGTCTGCCTTGATGGGGAGAAAGAGCATGTTACAGGAAAACAATTCCGGGGTTTATCTGTTGGAGATATTACTGAAAGAAGAGGCAAGAATTAAAATCGGTAAAAAGGGTTTTTTCCTTTGTCCGGCCGGTTTTTATTGTTATACCGGTTCAGCCCAGAAAAATATGCAAAGCAGGCTAGCCCGGCATTGTCGTAAGAAAAAGAAGAGGCACTGGCATATTGATTACTTGCTGGAGCGGGCTGAAGTACTTCAGATTCATACCTGGCAAGTAGCCCGGGAAGGAGAATGTCGACTGGCGGCCTATCTGCACGACCGGTTAAACGGAGTGATGATTATCCCCGGGTTTGGGGCCAGTGACTGTAGTTGTCAAACCCACCTTTTATACTTTAATAAACGGTTAAAAGAAAAAGAGTTGCCTGCTAAGGATTACTTTAGTAAATAAGGGCAGAGCGGGAGTGAATAAGCTTGTATGGAGAAAAGATTTTAGAGGGTTTAAACCCTCAACAGAAGAAAGCCGTCCAACATAAAGAGGGACCCCTGTTGATCCTGGCCGGAGCGGGGAGTGGAAAAACCAGGGTTTTGACCAGAAGAATTGCTTATTTGATTGAATACTACCATGTTTCACCATTTAATATTCTGGCGGTTACTTTTACCAATAAAGCCGCCGGTGAAATGAAAGAACGGGTGCAAAGTCTGCTCGGTCGACTGGAAGGGAGTGTCTGGGTCAGCACTTTCCATTCTTTCTGTGTCCGGGTATTGAGAAAAGAGGGCGGGAAAATAGGGTATGGCTCTAACTTTGTAATTTATGATACCGCCGACCAACGGCAGCTGATTAAACAGGTTTTGCTGGAATTAAATTTTGATCTAAAAAAAACCAACCCGGCAGCGGTGCTGGCCGAAATCAGCCGGGTTAAGAATGAACTGGTCACCCCAGAGACTTATACTTCCCGGGTAGGAGACTTTTTTATGGAGATCACGGCCCGGGCTTATACCCTTTATCAGCAGAAATTAAAGGAAAACAACGCCCTTGATTTTGACGACCTGATTATGAAGACCGTAGAACTTTTCCGGGACAATCCCCTGGTTTTGGAGTATTATCAGAACCGCTTCCAGTACATCTCGGTCGATGAATATCAGGATGTCAATACGGCTCAATATCAGTTAGTACAGTTGCTGGCTGCTAACTACCGGAATATCTGTGTGGTCGGTGATCCTGATCAGGGGATTTATGGTTTCCGGGGGGCTGATATCCGTAATATCTTAAATTTTGAGAGTGACTATCCGGATAGCCAGGTGATCAAATTGGAGCAGAATTACCGTTCCCGGGAAAAGATCCTACAGGCGGCCGACAGCATAATCAGTAATAACCTATCCCGCAAGGACAAAAAGTTATGGACAGACCGGGGAGCAGGGAAGGATATCAACCTTTATCTGGCCTATAATGAAAAGGATGAAGCCGCCTATATCTGCCGTAAGATCCGGGATTTAAGCTCAGCCGGCTATCAGTACGGCGATACTGCTGTGCTCTATCGAACCAATGCACAATCGAGAGCTTTGGAAGAGTTTTTCCTTAAATATGCTATTCCTTACCAGATTATCGGCGGTCTTCGCTTTTATGACCGTCTCGAGATCAAAGATACGATCGCTTACCTGCGGGTAATCTATAATCCGGCTGATCAGATCAGCTTGCTGCGGATTATCAATAAACCAAAGCGGGGGATCGGTGCCGGGACTATTGCTAAACTACAACAATATGCCGAGCAAAACGGTCTCAGCCTTGAGGAGGCCGGATTAAAGGCCGGAGAGATTGCTTCACTGAGTGCGAGTTACCGGACAAAGCTTCTTAATTTCTTCCTGATGATCGCTGGGTTCAGAGAGGATGCGCAGAACTTGACGATTGATCGGTTAACAGAGAAGATCCTGAAGGAGACCGGTTATGTGGCTGAATTGGAGCAGGCTGGCGGTATTAAAGAAAAAGCCCGGCTGGAAAATATTCAGGAGCTATTTTCGGTTATTCAGGAATTCCTGAAAAGCGGGGAAAACAACACCCTGGCCGGTTTTCTGGAAGAGGTTTCATTATTATCCGACCTGGATACACTGGAAGATAGTGAACAGTTTGTAACTTTAATGACCCTTCATGCGGCAAAGGGTCTCGAATTTCCGGTAGTTTTTATGGTCGGGATGGAAGAAGGAATCTTCCCCCATGTCAATTCTTTAATGGAAACAGAAGGACTGGAGGAAGAAAGGCGGCTCTGTTATGTAGGGATTACCCGCGCTATGGATGAGCTTTATTTAACTCTGGCCCGGGAGCGGATGCGTTTTGGCGAACAACAGATCAACTTACCATCCCGTTTTCTGGAGGAGATCCCACAAGAGCTGTTACTTGAGGAAGAACAACCGGAAGGAGTTACTGCTCGTCCGGGAGAGGAACAGAGCGGAACCCCGGCTCCTGGTGGGGATAAAAACAATGATCAGCCCCAGTATAACTATCAGCCCGGTCAGAAAATCCTCCATCCGAAATGGGGGATCGGTACGATTATCGCGGTCAATGAGAATAAGGGTCTTGAGCTGAAAATTAAATTTGCCCGGGGTAATCCGAAAACCCTGCTGGCCGAGTATGCCCCCATTCAGCGGGTTTAAGATTAGTTTCCCGTTAATAATTCCTTTATTTATAATTAACTTTTTTTCGTTCTTTAAGTGAAAGCTGGTGTGGTGGGTAATTAGCTTGACTTTGTTAAATAATAAACGTATAATTAAAATTAAACTAAAATTAGGATAAAAAACTCAGATTGATGGGAGTGAATTGTTTGTCACAGCAAGGACTGACAAGCAGGTTGGAACAATTAAGAGATAAGATCAGGTATCATGAATACCGCTATTTTGTGTTGGATTCACCCGAGATCTCGGATGCAGAGTTCGATCAGCTAATCAAAGAACTACAACGACTGGAAGCTCAAAATCCGCAGTTAATTACCCCCGATTCTCCGACCCAACGGGTAGGTGGTGAACCGCTGCCCGGTTTTCGGAAAGTTGAACATAAGAGGCAGATGCTCAGTCTGGACAATGCCTTTAATGCGTCCGGAATTATTAATTTTGCCAACCGGATCTACCGACTGGCCGGGAGCGAGCAACTCGATTTTGTCGTTGAACATAAGATCGACGGATTATCAGCTATCCTTACTTATCAAGCAGGGATTTTAATCCAGGGAGCAACCCGCGGGAATGGCCTGATCGGAGAGGATGTAACCGAGAATATCAAAACGATCCGCTCAATCCCCTTAAAATTACCGGAGCGAATTGACCTGGAAGTCCGGGGTGAGGTATATATCAGTAAAAAGGATTTTGCCGAAATAAACCGGGAGCGTTTGGAAGCCGGGGAGGCCCTTTTTGCCAATCCCCGTAATGCGGCAGCCGGTTCGATCCGTCAACTTGACCCCAGGATTGCCGCCGAACGGTCCCTCTCCTTAATGGCTTATCAGTTGGTCCATTATGAACGGGAGGAAATCACTTCCCATGCCCGGGCCCTGAGCTTGCTGGAAGGACTGGGGTTTAAGGTAAACTGGTATCGGAAAACTCCCCTGGTTGACGAGCTGATCGCTTGCTGCCAGGATTGGACCAAGCGGCGGGATGACTTGCCGTTTGAAATAGATGGACTGGTTATTAAGGTTGATGATTTAAATTTGCGGAGGGAATTGGGTTCAACCGCTAAAAGCCCGCGTTGGGCGATTGCCTATAAATTTCCGGCCCAACAGAAGGTTACTATTGTCGAGGATATTATTATTTCGGTAGGTCGGACCGGTGCACTTACCCCTTCCGCCAGGCTTAAACCGGTTCAGCTCGCTGGTTCGACGGTTAGTCGAGCAACTTTACATAATCTGGATGAAATCAAACGCAAGGGGGTTAAGATCGGGGACAGTGTGCTGGTCCAAAAGGCCGGTGATGTTATCCCGGAAGTAGTTAAGGTAATTACCGATAAGAGGACCGGAGCAGAATCCGATTTTGTTATGCCGGAGCAGTGTCCGGTCTGCGGAGGTGAGGTTTTACGCGAAGAAGGCGAGGCAGTTTTCAGGTGTACCAATATCACCGGTTGCCCGGCCCAGCGGCGGGAGGGAATACTCCATTTTATCTCCCGGAATGCAATGAATATTGAAGGGGTCGGTCCGGCCTTAATTGATCAGCTGTTGGCTAAAGGAATGATCACTGATTTTGCCGATTTATATCGGCTGAAAAAGGATGAGTTGCTGAGCCTGGAGAGAATGGCCGATAAATCAGCCGGGAATGTTATCAAAGCGATTGCCGCAAGTAAGGGGAGACCCCTCCACCGCTTAATTTTTGCACTGGGAATTCGGCACGTTGGTTCCGGTGTAGCCAGGGTTTTAAGCCAAAACTACCCCTCACTGGATCTGCTGGCTGAAGCGACCAGCGAAGAATTAGTAGCTATTGAGGAGATCGGGCCGGTTATTGCCGCCAGCATTGTCAGCTTTTTTAAGGAAAGAAATAATCGGGAAGTTATCGCAAAAATGAAAAAAAACGGAATTATGCCCGAGTTTAGACCGGAAAAAGAGCAAGAAAAACCGGAGCTGGTCGGCAAAAGATTTGTCTTTACCGGCGGATTGTCAAGTTATAGCCGGGCTGAAGCTAAAGAGCGGGTAATTGCTGCCGGCGGGAAAGTAACAGCTAATATTAGTAAGAATACGGACTATCTTGTCGCCGGAGAAAATCCCGGTTCCAAATTGGTTAAAGCCCAACAACTAGGGGTATTAATCCTTGATCAGAAAAAATTTGAAGAATTATTAACATAAAAATAACTAAAAAGGGGTGTGAGCATTGATTAGCAAAAAAGATGTAGAGTATATCGCCAGACTTGCTCATCTGGAAATTGATGAGCAAGATAAAGAGGTTTTTACCAATCAGTTGGGCGCTATTCTGGACTATATTGATCAGTTAAGTCAACTGGAGACAGAAGGGGTTGAAGCGACTGCCTATACTGTTCCGATGAAAAATGTATTCAGAGAAGACCGGATTGCCACTTCGATTAGCCGGGAAAAAGCCCTGGCCAATGCTCCGGACCAAAGGGAAGGACAGTTCCGCGTCCCACCGATTATCGGGTAATTGTTATTTAAGGAGGTAATAAGCTTGCATCTATATGAGTTACCAATACATCAATTAAGAGACAAAATTGACCGGCAAGAAGTTAGTCCGGCGGAGGTCCTGGCCGCTTTCTACCGTCGGATTAACGAGGTGGAAGAGCGGGTCAAGGCTTATATTACTCTGACTGAAGAACAGGCCGGGGTCAGAGCCAGTGAACCCCTTTCCGGTCCGTTGGCCGGGGTTCCGTTAGCGATTAAAGATAATATATCGACCGCCGGCATTAAAACTACCTGTTCTTCCCGGTTGCTGGCTAACTATGTTCCACCCTATGATGCTACGGTCGTTAACCGCTTAAATCAGGCCGGTGCCATTATCCTCGGCAAGACCAATCTGGACGAGTTTGCCATGGGTTCTTCAACCGAGAATTCGGGGCTATATCCGACCCGTAACCCCTGGAACCTGGAGTGTGTTCCAGGTGGTTCCAGTGGTGGTTCGGCGGCTGCGGTAGCAGCAGGAGCAGCAGCCGGAGCCCTGGGCTCTGATACCGGGGGCTCAATCCGTCAACCGGCCGCTTTTTGCGGGGTTGTCGGGCTTAAGCCAACTTATGGTAATGTCTCGCGGTACGGACTGGTTGCCTTTGCTTCCTCGCTGGACCAGATCGGTCCAATTACTAAAGACGTAGCGGATGCGGCACTACTCTTAAACGCGATCTGTGGTCATGATCCGCTTGATTCGACATCGGTGGACCGTCCGCAGCCTGATTATACTCAATTTATTAAAGAGGGTGTTCAGGGAATGAGGATCGGCTTACCCCGCGAATATTTTTCAATGGATTTTGACCAGGAAGTAAAAACGAGTGTGCTGGCTGCTGTGCAAAGACTGGAACAAGCAGGAGCCCGGGTGGAAGAGGTCAGTTTACCCAGTGCCGATTTTGCCCTGGCGGCCTATTATATTATTGCACCGGCGGAGGCCAGTTCCAATCTGGCCCGTTACGATGGGGTCAGATATGGCTACCGGAGTAAACAGAACGCTAAGCTGAGTGAGATGTTTACCTCGACCAGGAGTCAGGGTTTTGGAGATGAGGTCAAAAGAAGGATTATGCTGGGTACTTACGCCTTGAGTTCCGGCTATTATGATGCTTATTATTTAAAAGCCCAGCAGGCCAGAACTTTGATCAAAGAGGACTTTGATCAGCTATTTAAGGAGTATGATCTGCTAATTTCTCCGACTACTCCTACTACAGCCTTTAAGTTTGGGGAGATGAGCGATCCTATTGATATGTATCAGGCTGATATTTTTACAGTGCCGGTTAATATTGCTGGTATTCCGGCTATTTCCCTCCCCTGTGGGTTAGATAGTAAAGGACTGCCGATCGGGTTGCAGATGATGGGGGGCCATTTCGCCGAAGGCAAGATCCTGCAAGCTGCTTATACCCTGGAACAACTATTGGCCTTCAAGGAGCAACCGGCAGAAGTGGGGGGAGCAGAATGAGGATGGAATATGAAGTTGTAATTGGATTGGAAGTTCATGCCCAACTGGCGACTGTCTCCAAGATTTTCTGTGGCTGTAGCACGGAATTCGGGGGAGAAGCAAACAGTCAGATCTGTCCGATCTGCCTGGGTCTGCCCGGCACTTTGCCGGTCTTAAACAAAAAAGTGGTTGATTATGCATTGATGGCCGGCCTGGCCCTCAATTGTGAGCTCAGCCGGCACAGTAAATTTGATCGGAAAAATTACTTTTATCCCGATCTACCAAAAGCCTATCAGATCTCCCAGTTTGACCGGCCTATCTGTCAGAATGGCTATATTGAGATTGAAACGGCGGCCGGTCGGAAAAGGATCGGCATAACCAGAATCCATATGGAAGAGGATGCCGGTAAACTTAATCATGAGGGCAGTATTGATTGTTCGACCGGTAGCCTGGTTGATTATAACCGGACCGGGGTGCCATTGATCGAGATTGTCAGTGAACCCGACCTGCGCAGTCCGGCTGAAACTCGGGAATATTTGAATCAGTTGAAACAGATTCTGCAGTATCTGGGTGTTTCTGATTGTAATATGGAGGAAGGTTCTTTGCGCTGTGATGCCAATGTTTCACTCCGACCCCTCGGGCAAAAAGAATTTGGGACCAAAACAGAGCTGAAGAACATGAACTCCTTTAAAGCAGTTGAAAAGGCTCTCCATTATGAAATAACCAGGCAAAGATCTTTACTGGAACAGGGGAAAAAGGTAGTTCAGGAGACCAGGACCTGGGATGATAATCTGGCCCAAACGATCTCAATGCGCGAAAAAGAGGAAGCCCATGATTATCGTTATTTCCCCGAGCCGGACCTGCTTCCCCTGGAGGTTGATCATTCCTGGATCGAACAGATCAGGAGTAATCTCCCTGAACTCCCCCGGGAGAAAAAGGAACGCTTTATCGACCAGTATGGCCTGCCCGAGTATGATGCGGGAGTATTGACCGCTTCCAGGGCCTTGGCTGACTTCTTTGAGGAAGGGGTAAGGGCTTATCATGAACCCAAAGCAATCAGCAACTGGATGATGGGGGAATTCCTCCGCCTCCTGAAAGAAGCAGGGATTACGGTTGAACAGGCTAAAATTACCGGGCAATTGTTGGCTGAATTGTTACAGTTAATTGATGAGGGAACGATTAGCAGCAAGCTGGCTAAAACCGTTTTTGCAGAGAGCTTTAAAACCGGGAAAGACCCGGCCGCAATTGTTGAGGAAAAGGGCTTGAAACAGATCAGTGACCAGGGGCAATTAGACCAGCTTGTCAGTCGGGTTATTGCCGCTCATCCGGCGGTTGTCGCCGATATCAGAAATGGTAAAGACCAGGCGATCGGCTTTCTGGTCGGCCAGATCATGAAGGAGACCAGGGGGAAGGCCAACCCCGGGCTGGTAAACAAATTAATCCGGGAGAAGATCGAGACTGGATAAGTGTTGATGTCAATGGTCAGTAATCTGAAGTAAATTTTGACTTCAGTATCATGTGAAATTTGAGATTTTGTTTAAAAATATGCAGGATTTATCAAATTTTTGTAGAATATAAAGCATAAAATAAACTTAAAATGGAGGTATCTACTGTGAAAAAGATATTGACTATGATGTTTGTTTTTGTTTTATTGTTTTCTATTGGAACGATGGCCCAGGGTTTAGATTTAATTGGTGGTTTAACTTTTAATACTTTTGATGGGACTATCGACTATGCAGATGGTACTCAAGATGAAATGCGGGATGATTTAACAAGTGGTACAGGATTCTATGTGGGCGGCAGGTTTTGGTTTAGTGATAATTTAGCCTTGGGTGGGGGTTATGATAAAACCGGTTCAGAAGATCAATTGGTTGAGTTTAGTATAGCCGGTCCATATGCAGAAATGGTTTTTCGGGCTAATGAGTACATACATTTTAAAGGTGGATTAGCTTTTTATAATTGGGAAGTTAAAGAAAAAATTTTTTATACCTCCCAGAAAGAAACCGGATTAGGTTTTTTGTTTGGTGCGTGTTTGACTTATCCCTTACAGGAAAGTATCGCTTTATCCGGTGGGGTTGATTATCGGCTTTTAACAATTGAAGACGAGTATAACGATAAAATAAATTTTAGTGGTTTCAGAATTAATGGCGGTATTGCTCTGCTTTTTTAAGTTAAGAGATAAATAGATCGAATAATATTTATATTTTTTAATATAAATATCTAAGAACTCCTATAACAATATAGGAGTTTTTTTATAAAAGAATTATCAACGCGCTCGTCTTTCCTGATCGGTCAGATCATGAAGGAGACCATGGGTAAATCAGGCCTGAATAAATATAGATTTATTAATTCTATGGACAGAGCCGGATTATAGCCGGGGGACAATGGTAAATAAGTATTATTTTTAAGAAATATGCAGGAAATATTTATTCTTTGTAGAATATTTTTATTTAAGAATATAAAAACCAAAAAGATTTTGGTTATGGGAGGAATGTTTATGAGAAAAATATTAATACTGGCCAGTCTATTTATTTTGGTACTTTCTTTTGGTGTTTCAGCGGAAAAGTTTGCCTTTGATTTGGAGAAGCTTGATTTTGTCGGTGGGTTGACCTATAATAATTTTGCATTGGAAGCTACAATAGATGGAAAAGAAGATAAGGATGATACCGAAGAAGAAAAGAAACTCAAAGATGAACTAGCAAATGGGATCGGCTTTTATGCCGGCTTACGTTATCCTTTACAGGAGAACATTGCTTTAGGGGTTGGCCTTGACCGAGCTGCTAGTTCTGGTTCTATTTCTATCAAAGACGGAAGTATAGAAATGGACCAATCAATCCTGGGGCCATATGCCGAGGCTGTCTACCAGGTAAATGAATTTATTGATGTAAGTGCGGCCCTTGCCTATTATCAGTATGTTAATAACATCAAGACTACTGTATTGACTGATGTAGATGAATTAGAGGTAAAAGGAAACGGTATTGGTTTCTTAGTGGGCGGGAGCTACGAGTATCCGCTTCAGGACGGTTTCGCGCTCAAGGGTTCTGTCGGTTATCGCATGGCCACTATTGATCTTAAGGAAGAGACGGCAGATGATAAGACTGAAGATATATCAGCTGAAAAACGCAAAATTGATTTGAGCGGTTTCCGGGTTAGCGCCGGGATCAGCTATAGTTTCTAAATAAAGGTACTTAGAGTGTTTTGAAAAAGGCTTCTCTGTTTAAG